>JAJDDH010000408.1 GCA_029260415.1 Phycisphaerales bacterium
GCTGGGCGACATCCACGCTGACGCTGGCGCCGGGACCGGCGGTGAGGGTGTAGGAGAAGGAGTCGGCGCCGTCGTAGCCGGCGGCGGGGGTGTAGCGGAGCAGGTCGCGCCCGGCGGGGCCCGCGCCCGGGAGCAGAGTGACCGAGCCACCGTTGGCGCTGGTGGCGTCGAAGGTGTTGAGCAGCGCGGCGTCGCAGGACTGTGCGGCGTCGTTGGCGAGGACGTCGATGTCGACGCTGTTGTCCTCGTAGGTGCTGGCGAAGTCGCCCGCGGCGTTGACGCCTGAGGTGGTCAGGTCGCAACCGTTGGCCTCGATGGAGTCGAGGTATGCGACGATGACGTTCTGCACGCGGGGATGGAACTGGAGGACGATGTTGCCCAGGCCGCCCGAGCAGGTGTGGCAGTAGGACATGATGGTGCCGCCGAAGGCGCCAGAGCAGTCACCGTTGCCACAGCCGTCGATAACCGGGGCGTAGTTGTGGGTGTGGCTCGTGCCGAAGTTGTGCCCGAGCTCGTGGGCGGCGACGATGACGTCCCAGTTGCCGCCTGAGTGGTCGGTGAGGGGGTAGGGGAACGAGCCGTTGAGGTGGGCGGAAACGCCGTAGCCGAAGTCCTCGCAGAGCGCGGAGAGGTAGGCGACGCCGCCGTAGCCCACGTCGGTGCGACCGGTGAGGTAGTGGACGGTCGTGCGATCGACGCCAGACATGCTGGACTGCCAGTGGTTGCGCACCAGGTCGAGCGGGTCGCCCGAGCTGGGGTCGTAGGGATCCGAGTTGGAGTCCCAGACCCGGAGGAAGCCGACGGCGAGCTTGACGTTCATGTCGCGCTCGTAGATCTCGGAGATGGCGCCCAGGAGCGTGACGGCGTACGCGGCGGCGGCGTTGGCGTTGCCCCCGAAGATGCGGTTGGTGAACTCCCAGTCGGTCTCGATGGCGATGTTGGCGATGCGGCACTCGGGGGCGCCGCGCAGGCTGGGGTTGACGGGCTCGACCATCGGCCCGGTGGGGCTGAGCTCGAGGATGTCGGGGTCGAAGGCGCAGGCGGACTCGGGCCCGGCGTTGGGGTCGATGAGGCTGGCGAGGTTGCCCACGCGGAGGGACTCGGAGAGGTCCTTGGCATTCGCGAAGTCGCCGGTGGAGATGGAGTAGACGCTGCCGTCGTAATCGATGAACCCGTTTGTGCCGTAGGGCGAGAGGGCGAGGTACGCGTTGCTGTGCGCCTGGCCGGCGACGTTGCCCGAGAGCAGGACGACGTCGGGACGCTCGAGCGCGACCTGGCCCTCGCTCGTGCCGAGGATGAGCTGAGCGCCGGGGGCGATGACCTCGAAGCGTTCGAGCTCAAGATCGACGGCCTCGCCCCCCGGGAGCTCGAAGCCGGAGATGGTGATGTGCTCGCCGACGGGGGCGTCGCGGAGCTGGTCGTGGCGGAGCTGGTGGGCGTTGGTGGTCGAGGCGATGGCGACGGGTTCGGGCGCGCTGATCGCGGGCGCCGCGACGGCGCCCAGGGTTGCGGCGACGGCTACAGACAGACAGCTTCGGTGCGTCATGGAAGAACTCTCTCCGGATGTGCGAATCGAGACTCAGAAAGAATCGCGGCCTGGATGTGAGGGGAGCCCCTCGCGGCCGCGAAGACCCGCTGCCGATTCGCCTCACCCGGATGGACGGTTTCCATGATCCTGCGTGTTCGGGCGATTCTGGAGGTCCGAGAACCCGCGCCCATAAATAAAGGACATGCAGATCAGTAATTCAGGGGGCTGGCGGCCCGGTCCCCGGGTTGTCGTGCGTGACGTCGCTGGGGTGGGGCAGGGGGGCGAGGTCGTGGGTGGCGCGGAGGGCGTTCTGGGCCTGGAGCTGGGCGTCGAAATCGGATTCCAGGATCTCCTCAACCGAGCCCGACGCGAGCGCGACCCAGAACGAGCCGTCGAACGTGGTCTGGCCCGGGTTGGCGTCGGGGTCTGGCGAGATGACGACGATCCAGAGGTTGAAGTCGGTCTTGGTGGTGAACCCGTGATGGGTGAAGACGAGGTCGCCCAGGCGGTGGGCGACGACGTTTTCGGGCAGCGCGTCGGCGGCGGCCTGGGCGATGGCCTCCTGCTCCGAAGGGCTCAGCAGCACGAACTGATCGAGGGTGGTGTCGCCCGTTGGGATGGCGCTGGGCGGCGTGCTGAACGAGCCAATGCCGATCGAGCTGAGGCCCAGCGATCCGTCGGCGACGAGCTGCAGCGCGTGGTCAGGGCCGGCGCCCGTGGCCGACTGGTAGCTGATGACAGCGCCCGAGGCGAGCGTGGCCTTGGCCGAGTGCAGGGTTGAGTTGAAGTTCCCGCCCGCTGCGAAGGACATCATCCACGCGAAGAACGCGATGTACCCGACGACGGACCCGACGACCAGCAGCACCGGTGTGAAGAGCGTCGCGGTTATGGCGCGCCACATGGCGACGCCCTGCATCTCCTTGAGCATGATGCCCGCGGTGATGGGCCACCAGAGCCAGGAGATGTAGTTGACGCAGGGGATGATGTTGGGGAGGTAGGCGCCGGAGGTATAGAGGATGGAGAGCGAGGTGGCCCGCATGGGTTTCGGGGAGCCGCCGGTGATCCTGAGAAAGAGGTGCGTGAGCCCGATCCAGACGGCGATGAAGAGGAGCTGGAGCAGGAAGAGGACCGCGAACATGGCGGCGTAGACGCCTGCGATGATGAGCAGGAACGAGCTGCCGCCCATGCCCCCTCCGCCGCCGCCGCCCGCGGCGACCATGAGCGTCCCGAAGATCCCGAAGGCGACGATCATCAGGTAGGTCAGGGCGACGACGATCAGGAGGTTGAGCGCGGTGAACTTCCACGCGGCGCCCAGGCCCGCGTCGTCGGGCGTGCGGCGTGCCAGCTGGGCGGGGTTGAACATGCCCAGCGTGCTGGTCTTCCACCAGCCCCGGCGTCGCCCGGCGCGGCTGCGGTCGATCCACGGCTGTTGATCGACGACGGCGCTCTCAGGGTCCACGCCGTGGGCGGGGAGGACGACCATCTCGTCCATGTCGGTGGGCACGTGGCACTGAACGCACTCGAAGCTGCGGGGGAGGAGGTGTCCCTCGGCGGTTGTGCCGTAGTAGGGCTGGGCGCAGTGGGGGCAGCGGAACTCGACGGCGTTGGGTCTGAACTCGAACTGGGAAGGCGCGAAGGGGTCGCCGCACTCGGGGCAGGTCCGGGCGGTGAGATTCCAGAGCTGGTAATCGCAGGTCTTGCAGCGCACGTGGGGGGGAGTGTACTGGCAAGGGCGGGCGGGACCCCGCGCCGATCAGGGGCGCGAGATGGAGCCCGGGTCCACGCGCAGGACGCGCCCGACCGCTCGCTGCTCGAGTCGTCCGGAGATGGTGACGGGCTCGCCGATGAAGGGGAGGAGGGGGTCGATGATGGGGGCGCCCGATTCGTCGGCGAGGAGGGTGTAGGTGCGGGAGCCGTCGGGGGCGCGGGTGTAGAGCATGGGGGGGATGCCGCCGGCGATGCAGAGGGTGGCGCACGCCTTGTGGGTCTTGCCGTCGCCGGGCTTCATGGCGCCGAGGTAGCACTTGGCGTCGAGGATCTCGCCGTGGAGGGTGACGGGGCCCAGGTCGGTGGGGGCGGGGATTGGTTGCGGGGCGGTCCCGGTCGCGGGCGTGATGGCGGGGTCGGAGGCGGGAGGATCGTCGAGTTCGATCATGCGTCGTCCGTCGCGCTGGAGTTGGCGCCCGCGGATGGAGACGGGCTGGTTGTTGAACGGGGCGGCGACGTCGTGGGCGCCGCGCTTGCCCATGCGGACGAGCAGATGCACGTTTCCGTCGTCGGCGACGAGTGTCGGGTAGGGATCGAAGCGGACGACGCCGGTCCAGGTTGAGGGCTCGCCCGTCTGCCAGACGCCGGCGCCCGGGTCGCGCTGTTTGAGCGCGATGCCCGCGGCGGAGAAGACCATCAGGAAGACGATCAGGGGCAGCGCGACCTGGAGGAAGCGCTTGTGGGCGCGCGGGAGGGGAAAGTACCCGACGTAGAAGTCGTCGCGCTCAGGCATCGGCGTTGCCTCCGGGGCGCGCAGGCTCGGTCGGTGTGCCCGGGGGGAGGGGGTTGGGATCGACCTGGACGCGCCCGTTGGTGAGGCGGACGCGGTAGGTGGGGAGGGTTTCGTTGTAGGGGGGTGGGGACTGGCCCTTGGCGGGGAGGTACT
>JAJDDH010000409.1 GCA_029260415.1 Phycisphaerales bacterium
GGTCGCCCTGGGAGCCTGCGATGAGACGCCCGCCGCTGCCGAGACCACGCCAGAGACCACCCCCGAGGTCGCCTCCGACACGACGACCGAGCCCAGCACCCAGCCAGCCTCCGAGCCCGAGGCTCTGAAGGACGATCTGGCCCCCGCGGACCCGCCCGAGGCGAGTGAGCCCGAGCGCGACGCCGATCAGCTCGCCGAGGACGCGCTGGACCGTCCCAAGCTGTCGCGGGTGATCCGCAAGTTCATGCTCGAGGCCGAGGGGCTCGAGCCGCTGATGGAGACCCAGGCGACGCGTGAGTTCCTGGCGGAGGTCCCCGAGCTGCCCGAGATCCAGCCCCGCCGGGTCTTCGTGCGTCAGGGCGCGGTTCCCGACGGGATCAGCGAGGCCGAGTTCCACATGCTGCCCGAGGAGATCAAGAACCAGCTCGTCGCGCAGGAAATCGGCATGACGAAGTACTACCAGACGATCTACGGGTCGCCCCTGGCGTACGCGCGCCCGCTGGACATCGCCGCGAAGGCCGCGGCGTGGGACACGTTCGACGAGAAGAAGATCTTCGACTTCGGGTACGGGCAGATCGGGCAGCTGCGCCTGCTGGCCCAGTGCGGCGCCAACGTGACGGGCATCGAGGCCTCCTCCATGCTCTCGGCCATGTACACCCTGCCCGACGACACTGGCGAGATCACGGGCGGTTCGGGCGCCACCGGATCCCTGAGTCTCTACCAGGGCTACTGGCCCGCGGGCCAGTTCGCGCGTGAGAACGTCGGGTCCGGCTACGACCTGATCATGTCGCGCAACGTGCTCCGCAAAGGCCCGATGGACCTCCAGAACCCGGACGTGCGCCCCGACCTGCGCGTCCGCCTCCGCGTCACCCACGAGATGTTCCTCGCCCGCATGAACCGGGCGCTCGAGACGGGCGGGTTCGCGATCATCTACAACATCGGCGGCGCCGGCCCCGAGCTCTGGGACCAGTTCCCCGCCTCCGACTTCACCTGCCCCTTCACCCGCGAGCAGTGGGAGAACGCCGGGTTCGAGCTCATCGCCGACAACGAGTCCGACGACGAGACCGCCCGCCAGATCGGCAAGGCCCTCTTCCTCGACCGGGGGCAGGGCGGGATCAGCCTCGAGACCAACCTCTACGCCCGGTACTCGCTCGCCCGAAAGGTCCGCGACGCGGACATCCCGGGCGCCGTGGGCGGCGCCGACGACTAACACGCTCACGCACGGGCGCCGCGGGTACGATCCCCGGCGATGAGCGCCAACGCCCCGGAACCGGACCACGAGCCCCGCTGGCTGCCCGAGCACGCCGCCTCGTTCCCCGCGCGTCTCTGGCGGTGCGCCACCCTGACGCCCCGCCTCTGGCGCCCGCAGCGGTTGTGGCGCCGAATCGATCGCGCCACGCCCGTGTCCATCTCCGCGCTGTGTGGATTCCTGCTGGTTGTGGTGATCGCCCGCCTGCTCATGGGCGGCGCGGGCGCGCTCGACATCATCGCCTTCACGATCAGCCCCCCCTCGCCCGGCTGGGGCGCCGACGACGCGGCCATCGCCCGCGAGGTCGCCTTCCCCGCCTTCGCGAGCAAGACGGGCAACGACGGCGTCCTCGACCCCGCCTGGCTCGCAGGCCCCCTCGCGGGGCACACCGTCTTCATGCTCCTGCTGCTGGGTCTCGCCAAGGACCGGCGCAAGGCGGGCGTGAGCGCGCCGCATGTCCTCCGCGCCTGGATCTACGGCCTCGCCTGGCTCGTCGCGCTGTTTCTCTTCTGCGCTCTGGCGGGCGCGATCGACGCCTTCGCCTACGCCCGCTGGGTCTACAGCGATTTCGAGAAGGACCGCGACACCCTCGAGACCGTCGCCCGGGGCCTCGTCCACGCCACCGAGTCGCCGATCCTGCTGGCGGTCATCGCCGTCTGGATCCTGCTCTGGTGGCGCGGCGCCATCGTCACCGCCTGGCGCGTTCCCCGCGGGCAGGCGGGCTGGCTGCTGCTCTCGCTCGTCGCGCTGGTCGTCGGCGCCGGCGCGGTCATGCTCACCGATCACATCCACACCCTCCGCGTCATCGCCGCGGGCTGAGGCGCCGCCCGCGCCGGATCGCGCTCGCCGCGGGGACACGGACCGATCCGGTCCCGACGCTCTACACTCCCCCCATGAGCAACAGCCCCGAGATGGACACCCTCCGCGCCGCCGACCCCGAGCTTGCCGAGCTGATCGCCCTCGAGAGCGAGCGTCAGGAGAGCACGATCGAGCTGATCGCCAGCGAGAACCACGCCTCGCCCGCGGTCATGGCCGCGGCGGGCTCCGTGCTCACCAACAAGTACGCCGAGGGCTACCCCGGGCGGCGCTACTACGGCGGCTGCGTTCACCACGACGCGATCGAGCAGCTCGCTCGCGACCGGGCCAAGCAGCTCTTCGGGTGCACGTTCGCCAACGTCCAGCCCCACTCGGGCGCGCAGGCGAACATGGCCGTGTTCATGGCGACCATGCAGCCGGGCGACACCTTCGCCTCGCTCATCCTCAAGGACGGCGGGCATCTGTCTCACGGCATGAAGCTCAACTTCTCGGGCACGTTCTTCAACCCCGTCCACTACGCGCTGCACTACGACAAGGCCCACCCCGAGCACGAGCGCATCGACTACGACTCCGTCCGCGCCGTCTGCCAGAAGCACAAGCCCAAGGCCCTGCTCTGCGGGTACTCCGCGTATCCGCGCGTGATCGACTTCGCCAAGTTCCGCGAGATCGCCGACGAAGTGGGGGCGCTGCTCATCGCGGACATCGCGCACATCGCGGGGCTGGTCGCCGCGGGCGAGCACCCGAGCCCCTTCCCGCACGCGCACGTCGTGACGACCACGACACACAAGTCCCTCCGCGGCCCGCGCGGCGGGCTCATCATGACCAACGACGAGGACCTGAACAAGGCCATCAACCGCGCCCTGTTCCCGGGCGTCCAGGGCGGGCCGCTGATGCACATCATCGCCGCCAAGGGCGTCGCGTTCGGCGAGGCCCTCAGGCCCGACTTCAAGCTCTACCAGCAGCAGGTCGTCCGCAACGCCCAGGCCCTGGCCGCGGCCCTGACCGGGCACGGGTACCGCATCACCTCGGGCGGCACCGACAACCATCTCATGCTCGTGGACCTGACCGGGCGCGACGCGAGCCTCACGGGCAAGGACGCGGAGGCCTGGCTCGAGCGGGCCGGCATCATCACCAACAAGAACGGCGTCCCCGACGACCCCCGCCCGCCCATGACCACCTCGGGCCTGCGCCTGGGCTCGCCCGCGACGACGACCCGGGGGTTCAAGGAGGGCGAGATGACGCGGATTGCCGCGTGGATCGACCGCGTGCTCAGCGCCGGGCTCAAGGGCGAGGGCGAACTGGGCGAGGCCGCGGACCAGGTCCGCGCCGAGGTCCGCGAGCTGTGCGCCCGCTTCCCGCTGCCCTGCGCCGAGGCCCGGTGCCACGCCTGACCCGAGGGGCGGGCGTGCTCTGAGCCAATAAAGAAACACGGCTGCCCTGTCGGGTCAGCCGTGCCACCGATTGATTGTGATGCGGGCGCTTACGGCGTGGGCAGCGCGTCGGCCACCTCGGGCCAGAACGCCGCGAAGATGCCCGCGGTGAGCAGCGCAAAGACCAGGCCGTCGAGCAGCTGCATGAACACGGCCCGCCAGGTCTTCATCATGAAGATGCTCCCGCCGATGCAGCCCAGCATGTAGCCCAGCACGCCCGCGGTCGAGACGACCCGGAACACGGTCATGTACTCCGCCCCGGGCGCGAGCGCCAGCCCCGCGATGTACGCGATCACGACCGTGATCACGAAGAACTCGACGAAGATCGTGCCCAGACTCGCAGGGAAGCTCGGCGCCTTGTTGGGGATGGTCAGCATCCCCCACGGGCCCGCCTTCCACCGCTCTTTGAAGTCATCGGACTTCATGTCGTCCTTGTTATGGCAGTTCGGGAAGTAGTACGACCCCGCGTCCAGGCCCTTGACCGCCCCGCCCACGGCGTTCTCGTCGGGAAGCACCTTCATGTCCGCCTTGTGGTGGGGCAGCGCCATCCACGCGATCGAGCTGGCGAGAAAGACCGCCACCGTCGCGATCACGATCGGCAGCCAGAGATCCATCAGCATGTCCATCGGTTGTCCTTTCGATGTCGGGGAACCCCGTACACGCACCGACATCGGCTCAGGGCGGTCCCAAACGCCAGCGGGCGCGGGCACGCCCGGGCAGCCCGAGGGCGTTGGGCGCGGGGCGATCCCGCCCATTCTCGGGCGTTTTCAGCCGGTTCTCACGCCGATCTCGAGCGGTTGCAGGGGCTGTGCCAGCCCCGATCGCGCCCCCGCGGCGGGTTTCCCTCAGCCGCGTGGCGCCCCGCCAGCGCCGTGGCATGGTTGGGGTGCAGCCATCCAATCAAAGAAGAGAAGGAGAGAGCCATGAAGACCCACAAGGCAGTGTCACTGCTGACGTTCAGCCCGCCCCCGTTCGCCAGGCCCGCGACCCACGCCTGGACGGGTCCCTGCAAGTCCGCGCGATGCCACGCCCTGCGGGACTTCATCGTCCTCGGGCTCGTCAGCGCCGCGATCGCCTACTCGTGCGTCGGGCTGGGGATTCTCTGATTCGCCTCGATCCGGGGGACGGGCTCAGTCCGTCTTCTCGTGATGGATCTTGGGCATGTCCTCGAGCACCTGATCGATCAGCCCGTACGCGACCATTTCCTTGTCGTCGAGCCACAGGTTCCGGTCGCAGTCGTTCATGATCTTCTCGGGCGTCTGCCCGGTCGCGTCGCTGTAGATCTGGTAGAGACGATCACGCAGGCGCATCATCTCCTTGGCCTCGATCTCGATGTCAGTCGCCTGACCCTCCATCACGCCCGAGAGCAGCGGCTGGTGCATCAGGTTCCGGGCGTTGTGCAGCGCGTACCGCTTGCCCTTGGTCCCGCTCGACGCGATCACCGAGCCCATCGACGCGGCCTGCCCGATGATGTACGTGCACACGTCGGGCTGGATGTACTTCATCGTGTCCACGATGCCCAGGCCAGCGGTCACGCTGCCCCCGGGGCTGTTGACGTAGATGTGGATATCGCTCTTGGCGTCCTCGTTGGCGAGGAACAGCAGCTGCGCAACGGCCAGGTTCGCCATCTCGTCGCCCACCGGGCCCGAGATGAAGATGATCCGGTCCTTGAGCAGACGCGAGTAGATGTCGTACGAGCGCTCGCCGCGCCCGGTCTGCTCGATGACGATGGGGACAAGGTAGGACATGGGTCGGGTCTCTTTCGC
>JAJDDH010000410.1 GCA_029260415.1 Phycisphaerales bacterium
GCAACACCCGAGCGTGCTCAATGAGGGCCTGATGGAGCTCGGGGCCCTGGTCTGCACTCCCAGGTCCCCCGCCTGCGACGCGTGCCCCGTCCGGGCGCACTGCGCCGCCCACGCCCGGGAACGCCAGCACGAAATCCCCACGCCCAAGGCCCCAGCGCCCCAGAAAGAGCTGTTCTGCGACAGCGTCGTTGTGCGCGACGCGCGCGGGCGCCTGCTCGTCGAGCGCCGCCCGGACTCGGGCCTCTGGGGCGGGCTCTACCAGGCGCCCACACGCGAATCGAACGACCGCCACGCCCGCCTGCCCGAGCTCCGCGCCTGGATCGGCGCCGAGTCGCTCGACCGCGCCCAACGCTTCACCCACCAGACCACGCACCGCCTGGTCAGCTTCCGGGTCTGGGAAGCCACGCCCGTTCGCGGCATGGGCTCGGGCGATCGGGCCTGGACATCCCCCCGCCGCCTCGCCTTGCTCGCCCTCTCCACCCCGCAGCGGCGCATCCTGCTCCCGGACACGCCCCCCGCCTAGGCGTATCGTCCACCCCCATGCGCATCGGCGTCGTCATCCCCGTCTTCAACGAGCAGCTGCTGCTCCCCAGGCTCATCGAGCGCCTCGACGCGACGCCCCCCCCGCGCCTGCCCGACGGCGGCGCCTGCCAGCGCCTGATCTTCCTCATCGACGACGCCTCGACCGACGGCACCCGAGACATCATCGAGCACCTCGCCCGGCGCGACCACGTCTTCGTCTCGCTCACAGACCGGAACCGGGGCAAGGGCAGCGCGCTCCAGCGCGGCTTCGCGATGGCGCTCGAAGAAGGCGTGGACGTCACCATCGTGCAGGACGCGGACCTGGAGTACGACCCGTCCGACCACCAGGCCGCCCTGGACCCGATCCTCTCGGGCAAGGCCGACGCCGTCATCGGGACCCGCTTCCTGGGCCAGTCCCACCGCGTGCTCTACTTCTGGCATGCCATCGGCAACCGCCTCATCACCCTCGTGAGCAACATGTGCTCCAACCTCAACCTCTCCGACATCGAGTGCGGCACCAAGTGCTACACGCGCGACGTCCTGCAGCGCCTCACGCTCAGCGAGCCCCGCTTCGGCGTCGAGCCCGAGATGGTCGCCAAGCTCGCCCGCATGCGCCTGCCCGAGGGCGAGACCACGCGGGCCGTGCGCATCTTCGAGGTCCCGATCTCCTACGCCGGACGCACGTACGCCGAGGGCAAGAAGATCGGCTGGCGCGACGGCTTCAGCGCCCTGCGCTGCATCCTCCGCTACAACCTGCTCTCGCGCTAAGCCACGACGCGCGTGAACCGCTCCAGCAGCGCGTCCAGCTCCGCCCGGTCGCCCGCCGTGATCGTCACGTGCCCCACCTTGCGCCGCGGACGCGGGCGTTTGGCGTAGTCGTGCAGCACGGCGCCCGGGATGCTCGCGATCCGCTCGTTCGAGGGCACGGACCCGATCAGGTTCACCATCGCGCTGTGCCCGACCGCGTCGCACGGGCCGAGCTCCATCCCCAGCACGGCGCGAACGTGGTTCTCGAACTGGCTTGTCCTCGCCCCCTCGATCGTCCAGTGCCCGGAGTTGTGCACGCGCGGCGCGATCTCGTTGGCCAGCAGCGTCGCGTCCGCCCCCCGACCCATCTGGAAGAACTCCACCGCCAGCACACCCATGTACCCCAGCTCGTCGAGCAGTGCCTGTCCCGCCCGCCTAGCCTGGGCGTTGAGCTCGTCTGACACATCCAGCGCCGGCGCCCGCGTCAGGCGCAGCATCCCGCCCCGGTGCACGTTCTCCACCAGCGGGTAGAACCCCGTCTGCCCGCTGGCGCTGCGCACGCACACGAGCGACAGCTCCCGCGTGAACGGCGCCTGGGCGTCGAGGATCGCGGGCGCCCGCCCGATCGCCTCCCACGCGATGGGCGCGTCCGCCGCGCCGTTGATCGGGTGCTGCCCCTTGCCGTCGTACCCCAGCCTCCGTGCCTTGAGCAGCGAGGGCGTGCCCACGCGCTCCAGCGCCTGCGACAGATCGATCAGGTCATCCACCGCGATCGACCGGGGCGCGTCGATGCCCAGACGCTCGAACAGGCGACGCTCGCTCAGCCGGTCCTGCGCCACCGCCAGCGCGTGCGCCGACGGGGACACCTGTATCGTCTCGCTGAGTCTCTCCAGCGGCTCGACCAGCACGTTCTCGAACTCATACGTCAGCGCCGAGGCGCCGTCGATCAGGCGGGCCAACGCCTCCTCGTCGTCGTACGGCGCGACAATCAGCTCCGCGACCTTCCCGGCGCACGCGTTGGCGTTGGGGTCCAGCAGTCGGGTCCGGACGCCGAGTGAACTCGCGGCCTGCGCCAGCATCCGCCCCAGCTGCCCCGCGCCCAGGATGGCGAGCAGGGGCGAACTCGGATCATCCGCCCCAACGCTCACGGGCCCTGCTCCACGCTCGGGTCCGGGTCGCCCAGCACCCGCTCGGTCTGCTCGCGCCGGAACCGCTCCAGGGCCTCCAGATGCTCGGGGTGGGCGCCCGCGACGATGGAAGCCGCGAGCAGCGCCGCGTTGATCGCCCCGGCTTTGCCGATCGCCAGCGTGCCCACGGGCACGCCCCCGGGCATCTGCACAATCGAGAGCAGCGAGTCCATCCCGGACAGCGCCTTGCTCTGCACGGGCACGCCCAGCACGGGCAGCGAGGTCTTGCTCGCGACCATCCCGGGCAGGTGGGCCGCCCCGCCCGCGCCCGCGATCACGACCTGGATCCCCCGCCCCCGAGCGACTGAGGCGTACTCAAAGAGCAGGTCGGGGGTGCGATGAGCGCTCACGACGCGCGATTCAAAGGGGATGCCCAGCGCCTCGAGCGTGTCGCAGGCATGGCGCATGGTGTCCCAGTCCGAGCGGGAACCCATGATGACGCCCACGAGCGCTGACATCGCCCAAGCCTAGCACGCCCGGGTCGCCTTCGGGCGAGACGGCGCGTGTCCGCCGAGGGCCGCGTCTCTACGATGAGCACATGCCCGACAGCGACACCAGCGTGCACCCCCCGGTCTCACTCAAGGCCTACCAGGTCGGCCCCAACCCGGGCTACGAGATCGAGCCCGCCCCCGCCAGGCGCCAGTGGATGGACGACTTCCCGGGCAAGCAGCCCTACCGCTGCCTCCCGCTGAACATGGCCAACCAGGGCGGCTGGCTCGTCCGCTCCCCCTGCACATTCAGCGCCAAGTGGAACGGCAAGATGGAGCCCAGCGCCCTCAAGGTCACCTTCGAGGACGTCGAGGACGAACAGGCTATGAGCCAGACCATCCGCTCCCACTTCGGCGGCGGCATCATCACCTTCGCCCTCCCCTGGCTCTTCCGCACCACCCAGGGCTACGCCCTCTGGGTCCACGGCCCCCCGAACTGGCCCATGGACAACCTCCAGGCCCTCGACGGCATCGTCGAGACCGACTGGCTCTCCATGACCTTCACCATGAACTGGAAGATCATGCGACGCAACTCGCCCGTCTGGTTCCGCAAGGGCGACCCCGTCTGCATGCTCACCCCCTACCCCATGCACCTGCTCGAGTCGGTCACCCCCGAGATCGTCGACGTCCGCAACAACCCCGAGCTGCACAAGCAGGTCGTCGAGGCCACCAAGTCCCGGGCGGCCATCCTCCAGCACAACGTCGAGACCGGCTCCGCGGACTGGGAAAAGAAGTACATGCGCGGCGTGGACGAGCAGGGCCAGCCCGTGGGCACCCACAAAACCAACTTCAAGCTCGAACCGTTCAGGCCCGGGAAGCGCTGATGCTCAGAACGGGAACGACAGGCGGGCGAACAGCGAGCCGTACGAATCGCCGTTGCCCTGCGTATCAAACTCTTCGCTGAGCCACGTCACGCTCCAGCCCGCCTCGAGGTGCTTGTAGCGCCCCAGCATCCCCACGCTCAGGGCCGCGACGACGTACCGCTTGTCCACCGACCGCGAGTTGGCGAAGGTGTTGCCGTCAAGAAAGATATTGTGCGCCACGGCCCGCGCCCCGCCGCGGACGTACGCGTACACGCCCCAGTCGCCCTCCCACGAGCCCGTCGCGTCGCTGTAATCGAGCAGGCGGGGTGGGCCGAAGTCGTCGGGCAGGTTGAAGCCCAGTCGCAGCGTCAGGTCCGCGTTGGCGCGCACGAAGACGTTGCCCGCGTCGAAGCCCAGGCGCGGGATGCCGTCGAGCTCGAGGCGTCCGATCGTCGCCTTCTGCAGGCGCCACGACCGCTGGTAGCGCAGGTTGACCGCCAGCTCGTTGGCCAGCTGCGTCCCCCACCCGCTGGGGCGGTTCTGGTTGGGGAACGCCGAGTGCACAAACTTCTGCGTCGCCTCGGCGCCCGACCACTCGCCGATCACCCCGATGTCCAGCTCCAGGTGATCGTGCACGCTCTCGCTCGCCCGCTGGACGTACCCGCCCAGGTAGAGGTACCCCGCGTAAGGACGCGCCCCGGGCGGGGGTGTCGAGAGCGTGATATCGAACGACGTGTATATGTGCTGCACCACCACCACACCGGCCTTGACCGTCGCGCCGGGCATCGGATCGAAATGATCCCCGAACGCGCGGACCGCCTCCTCGAACCGTGACGAGGGGTTGAGCGCCAGATCGATCTTGACGCCGTTGGTGTAGTGCCTGTCCGAGTCCGCGACGATCTTGGGGACCGTGCCGTCGTTGTCCCAGAGCGTCGAGAGCGAGCGGACGGACCAGCCGTGCTCGCTCGGGACCTCGTCCGGGTCGTTCTCGAACGCGAGCTCGGACCGCCCCAACGCGGACCCCGCCGGGGCGGGCTGGGCGTCTGCGGGCGCTTCGATGACGGGCGTGACCTCGGGCTGGCCCGAGGCGACGGCGGCGCTCAACGCGACGATCAGGGCAATGGCGGCGTCCGTGCGCACAGTCATGGTCGGGTTCCGGAGTGAGGGCTGGGGATCTTCCCCTAAGCGTACCACCACTCGCCGGCGCTTTCCCGCGGAGCGTTCAGCTCTCGTCCCCGTCCTGGAGCTTGGCCACCACGGCGTAGTCCTCCAGCGTCGAGGTGTCCTGCGTGATCTTCATCTCCCCGGCCGCGATCGAACGGAGCAAACGGCGCATGATCTTGCCCGAGCGGGTCTTGGGCAGCGCGCCCGTGAACCGGATCTGGTCGGGCTTTGCGATCGCCCCGATCTCCTTGCCCACGTGCTCGCGCAGGGCCGCCTTCAGCTCGTCGCTGGGCGATTGCCCCCCGCCCAGCGTCACGAACGCGGCGATGCCCGTGCCCTTGATCTCGTGGGGCATGCCCACGACCGCCGCCTCGACGACCGACGGGTGGCTCACCAGCGCGCTCTCGACCTCCATCGTCCCCAGGCGGTGCCCGGAGACATTGATGACGTCGTCGACGCGACCCATGATCCAGAAGCACCCGTCCTTGTCGGTGTGGGCGCCGTCGCCGGGAAAGTACATGCCCGGGAGCTTGGACCAGTAGGTCTCGATAAAGCGGTCGCGGTCGCCGAAAATCCCCCGCAGCATCGAGGGCCAGGGCTTGCGGATGGCCAGCAGCCCGCCCGAGCCCTTGGGCTGCTCGTTGCCCTCGTCATCAACGATCACCGCGTCCACCCCGAAGAAGGGCAGCGTGCACGAGCCGGGCTTGGTGGGCGTGACCCCGGGCAGGGGTGTGAGCATGTGCCCGCCGGTCTCGGTCTGCCACCAGGTATCGACGATCGGGCAGGTCTCGCCCCCGATGACCCGGTGGTACCACATCCACGCCTCGGGGTTGATCGGCTCGCCGACGGTTCCCAGCACCTGGATCGACGACAGGTCGTGCCGTGCTGGGTGCTCCTCGCCCCACTTCATGAACGCGCGGATCGCCGTGGGCGCGGTGTAGAACTGCGTCACCTTGTGACGCTCAACGATGTCCCAGAACCGGTCCTCGGCGGGGAAGTTGGGCGCCCCCTCGTACATGAGGGTGGGCACGCCCGTGGGCATGATGCCGTAGATGATGTACGAGTGCCCCGTGATCCACCCGACGTCCGCGGTGCACCAGAACAGCTGCCCGTTCTGCGTGTCCTCTCGCGCCGGCTCGTCGAGCCCCGGGATCAGGTTGAACACGTACTTGCTGGTGAGGTAGGTGTAGACCATGTACCCGCCCAGCGTGTGCTGGATGCCCTTGGGCTTGCCCGTGGAGCCCGAGGTGTAGAGCAGGAAGCTCATGTGCTCGCTGTCGAGCGCCTCGCAGGGGCAGTCCTCGGAGGCGGCGTTCACCAGCTCGTTCCAGTCGAGATCGCGCCCCGGGGTCATGGCGATGTCGTTGCCGCAACGCCTGAGGACGATCACGCTCTGAACCGTCTCTGAGTCCAGCTGGTCGATCGCGCTGTCGACGTTCTCCTTGAGCGGGACGACCTTGCCGCGCCGCCAGGACCCGTCGCAGGTGATGACGACCTTCGAGCTGGAGTCCACAACCCGGTCGGCGATGGCCTGCGCGCTGAACCCGCCAAAGATCACGGAGTGGACCGCGCCGATGCGCGCGCACGCGAGCACCGCGATCGCCAGCTCGGGGACCATGCCCATGTAGATGGTGACGACGTCGCCCTTGCCAACGCCCCGGGCGCGGAGCGCGTTGGCAAACCTGGCCGTGTCGCGCTGCAGGTCGCGGTAGGTCAGGCGCCGGATCTCGGGGGCGCCCCCGGGCCCATCGCTCAGCAGGGGCTCGCCCTCCCAGACGATGCCCACATGCTCGCCGCGCCCCTGCTCGACGTGCCGGTCCACGCAGTTGTAGCAGAGGTTGGTCGTGCCCCCGACGAACCACCTGGCGTCGGGCACGCTCCACTCGAGGACCTCGGACCAGGGTGTGAACCAGTGCAGCTCGCGCGCCGCGTCGCCCCAGAAGCCCGCGGGGTCGTCGATCGAGCGGGCGTGCATCTTCTTGTACTCGCCCATCGACGGGATCAGCCAGCGGGGCGTGCCCGCCGCCTCGGGCGAGGGGGGCGGGAAGACCCGGGTCTCGGTCAGGATGGAATCGATCGAACCTTTCGGTGCGTCTGGCATGGGGAATCGCTCCAGGGCCGGCCGCCACCCGGGCCGAACCGTCCCTCAGCATAGCGGAGAGGACGACGGGATCGATTTTTTCTTTTGTCTTGACAATATTTGTTGTCGGTTACATACTCCACGTCATGGGCATTGCCACGGCTCAACAGCAGGTCGAGATGGTCAGCGACGCGAGCCGCGCCGGGGCCCTGCTCGATCCCGTCCGCCTGCGCCTGGTCGAGTCGCTGGACGACCCGGGCGATTCGGCCGCGGGCCTGGCCCGGCGCCTGGGCCTGCCCCGGCAGAAGGTCAACTACCACCTGCGCGAGCTCGAGAAGCTGGGCCTGGTCGAGCTAATCGACGAGCGGCGCAAGGGCAACTGCATCGAGCGGATCGTCCGGCGCAGGGCCAGCACCTACATCGTGGACCCGGCGCTGCTGGGGCGTGTGGGGGCGGACCCGGCCCGCGCGGGTGACCGGTTCAGCGCCACGTTCCTCGCCTCCGTCGGCGCCCGGATCGTCCGCGAGCTGGGCGAGCTGCTCCGACGCTCCGAGCGCGCGGGCAAGAAGCTCTCAACGCTGACGCTCGACGGCGAGATCCGCTTCGCGTCACAACAGGATCAGAGCGAGTTTGGCGAAGAGCTCGCGCAGCTCGTGGCGCAGCTCGCCAGCAAATACCACAACGAGTCCGCCCCCGGCGGGCGCACATTCCGTGTCATCGCGTGCGCCTACCAGGCGATCACCACACCGGAACACACCCACCCCGGCGACGGACCGCCCGACACACCGGAGCACGATCATGACTGACCTCAACCCCGGCACACGTTCTCTCGCTTCCTCGATCGACCTCGACGCGACCCCCGAGCAGGTGTGGGAGATGATCGCGACGGGCGAGGGCCTGGCCCGCTGGTTCCCGATCGAGGCCCGCGTCACGCCGGGCGTGGGCGGTGAGATCTGGTTCTCGTGGGGCAAGGGCGTCATGGAGGGCGCCGCCAGGATCGTCGCGTGGGACCCGCCCCGCAGGCTCGTGAGCGAGTGGGGCGGGATGCACGACACCTACACCATCGAGAGCGCCGGGGGCACGACGACACTGAGCGTCGTCTCCAGCGGGTTCGGGGAGGGCGGGGACTGGGACGACATGTACGACTCCGTGCGCACGGGCTGGATGTTCGAGCTGGGCGGGCTGCAGCACGCGCTGGCGCATCACCCCGGGCAGGATCGCGACGTGGTGCGCGTCGTGCGGCGCTGCGCCCCGGATCGGGAGGCGCTGGCCGCGATGGTGCTCGAGGACGCCCTGGCCCCTGGCGTGGACCTTGGCGCCGCGCGGGTCGGTGACCAGGTCGATCTGGAGCTGGACGGGCTGGGACGAATCGCGGCGCGGGTTGTTGTGGGGAACCAGCCACGCGATCTGGCGCTGGTGACGCCATCGCTCAACAACGCGTACTGGCGTGTGATGCTCGAGGCGCCGTGCGGCGGGTCGCCCGAGCCCGCGATGGACGCGACACTGTGGGCGTCAACGTACGGGCTCGACGCGCCGGCCCGTGAGCAGCTCGGTCGCGCGATCAACGCCACGTTGGACCGATTGCTGGGCGGCGCGGGCGCGCCAGTCGCGATCACTCCGTCGTAGGCGGCACGTTCGCGAAGCTGGAACGGCGCTTCGGGCTGCCCGCGTCCATGCGGGCCAGGGCCTGGCGCGCCGCCGCGGCATCGCTCAGCGGGTAGCTGAACCGGGCCTTGGGGGCGTTGGGGGCGTCGAGCCAGAGCGCGGTGAAGGCGAGGACGCTGGGCGTGGCGTCGGGCTTGGGAGCGCGAGCGACCTCAGCGGATCGCGTGGTCGCGCCTGAGCCCTGGAACGAGCCGACGCGACCGGGGGAAGCGCCGCCGCCGCCGCCGCCGCCGAAGGACGAGCCGCCGCCGCCAGAGCTTGCGCTGCTGGAGCCGCCGCCACCGCCGCTGCCGCTGCCGCTGCCGCCACCGCTTGAGCCGGAGGACCCGCCTCCGCCCGAGTCGTTGGTAAAGGACTGAGTGCCGCCCCCGCCTCCGCTCGAGTCCCCTTCGGGCTCGCTGTCGTTTGAGCCGGAGTCGCCCGTGCCCGGGTCGTCGATCTCGCCGGAGTCTTCCTCGGGCACGGGGATGGTGGCGCCGTTCCCGCGGTCACCGCGATCGCGCTGGTGGTGGTTGATGAGCGGGGTCCACCGATCGATGTAGGGCTGGAGCTCCTCGGTCGAGGCGAAGTCGGGCGCGGGCTGGGTCGCGAAGAAGTGACCCCAGAAGAGCAGGCCGTCGGCGGCGTAGTACTTGGGGATGGTGAACATCGCCCGGGTGTTGGTGTCGGAGAGCAGGCGGTCGGTGTCCGCGCTGCCGACACAGGTGCTGGCGCCGTAGTGGTACCAGACGTAGGGCAGGATGCGGGCCGTCGGGTTGAAGGCCTGGCGCGTGCGGTGCACCTCGGACATATTGCCCAGGAACCAGTCAACAAGGCGCTGCGGCGTGGACTGGGTGCAGGACAGCTCGCTGCCGGGCTCGACGTAGCGTGTCTCGTAGAAGCTCGGGCAGTACACGTCGACCTCGGAGAGCAGCCAGCTGACGCTGTTGTTGAGACGCTGGTCGTTGCCCGAGACGGGGACGTTGATCATGCCGTGCGGGAATCCCCAGTAGCCCCAGAGGGCGTTGGGCGCGACCTCGCGAGCAATGGTGAGCGTGTCGAGGTAGAGGCGCTGACCGATGGTGTTCCAGGCCAGCTCCGCGAGCTCTTCGCGTTCGTCGTTGTTCAGATCCGCCCAGTCCTCGTCGGACGCGGAGAACTCGAACCCTGCGAACTCCATGAAGCGGGTGTCGAGCGTGGGGCTGTTGATCTCCTCGACAGTCTCGCGCCAGGTGTTGGCGAGGTTCGCCTGGTTGATCGTGGTCCACTCCCACTCGGGGCCCGCGGACTCGTAGTCGATGATGGCGATGATCCCGGGCGTCTGGAGGCGTGACCGAGACTGCGCGACCGTGCGGAACTCGTGGAAGTAGATCGAGAGGTAGCTGTCGAGGCGGGACTCCCACTCGTCGAAGCCCCCCCCGGGGCTCTCGAGCATGATGTGGTACCCCTGTCTGGGGTAGTGCGGCACGTTGGGCTGGTAGATCATGTCCACGTCGCGCTGGAAATCGGTCGCGGACAGATTGATCGGGCTGATGCGTGGGTCGGTCTCGCCCGTCACGGACCAGTGCATCGAGTACCCCGCGGGCGGGAGCGAGCCGTGCTCGGACGACTCGCGAGCGATCGCGTCGTCGCGCGAGTCGATCACGCCATCAAAGTTGACGTCCGCCATCTCGTCCCCCGAGTCGCGCAGGTACTCGAAGTAGGCGTAGTCATCGTCGTTGACGTACCCGTCATCGTTGATGTCGAATGTCGGGTACCGGAACTCAGCGCTCTGGGCCCACGCCGACGGGGACAGCGCAGCGAGTGCTGCAACAGCGATGGCGAGCTGACTGGGACGCGACGTGCGCATGGGAAGCCCCGTGCCGGGAACGGCGGCATTGCCGATCCACACACTAAAAATCGGTTCCCCGGGGTGCGCCGCAAGGTTGGAAACCGGGGAATCGCTGAGACCTGGTCCGTCTGTGACGGTCGTGCCGATCCCCCGTCCGAGGCCCCGGGAGGGGTCAGGGCACGGGATTCAGGCCGCGGGTCGGGAGCCCCCGTGAGCGGTGCAGGGAGTTGATCAGCCACGCCCACTGATCGATAAAGCCCTGGACATCGTCGGGAGACGCGTGCTCGGGGGCCGGCTCGTTGGGGAAGAAGTGTCCCCAGAGCAGCACGCCGTCGGCGCCCATGAACTTGGGGATCGTCAGCAGCGCCCTCGCGTTGGTGTCCGAGATCAAGCGCGCGGGCTGCTCGACCCCGATGCAGGTGTTCGGCCCGTTGTGGTACCAGATGTAGGGCAGCAACCGCGCGTCCTGGTTGTACAGGTGCCTGACCCGGATCGCCTCGGCCATGTTCCCCGTCAGCCAGCCCACGAGGCGGGAGGCCGTGTACGTGGGGCAGTCCGAGCTCGCTCCGCCCTCCTCGACGCGCGGGGCGTCGTAAAAGTTCGGGCACAGCACGTCCACCTGCTCCAGGAGCCAGGCGAGGTTGTCGTTGAGCTCCCGATCACGCGTCGAGATCGGGACGTTGACCATGGCGCGGGGGAGTCCCCAGTAGCCCCACAGCGCTGTGGGCGCATCCTCTCGGGCGAGCACGAGCGTTCGCGTATAGAGGTCCTGCCCGAACGCGTTCCACGAGCGACGGAGAAACTCCTCCTGCTGATCCGCGTTGAGCGAGGACCAGTTCACGGCGCTGACCGGCGGGCTGTACCCCGCGAACGCGATGAACGAGTGGCTGAAGGCGGTCGCGTTCACCTGGGCCACGGCGCTGCGCCAACGCGTGACCAGCAGCGGCTGATTGACCGAGACGAACTGCCAGTCCGGGCTCGCGGACTCGTAGTCGATGATGGCGATGATCCCCGGGCGGAGCAGTCGCGGGCGACGGCGCACCTCGGACCGAACCTGCGCAAGGTAGTTCGACATGTAGATGTTGTACGACGAGACCCAATCGTCGTACGAGCCCGAGGCGCTGCGGATCATCTCGTGGTACCCGGACACGGGGTAGAGCGGGACGTTGGGCTGGTAGATCACCTCGACATCGCGGACGATCTCGACCCCGCCCAGGCTCACCGGCGTGACCCGCGGATCGTTCTCGCCCGTGACGGACCAGTGCAGCGTGAAGCTCCTCGGGACCGGCCAGACGGAGCCGATCGATCCAACCGCGATGGCGTCGTCGTCAATGTTGATCGACCCGTCGAAGTTCAGATCGGCGAGCTGGCTCCCCGACTGGCGCAGCGTGGTGTACTCGATGAAGTCATCGACACCCACCCGCCCGTCGTTGTCGAGATCCATCGTGGGGTAGATCAGGCTGCTCTGCTGCGCCGCGGCTGTGTGCGTCAGCACCAGGCTCAGGGCCAACGCCGCGGCGGTGCCGGTGAGCGTGTTCCAGATCGCCAGACGCCCGAGCCGGGGGGCGCTTGCATGCTTCAACATATGTGGTGTTCCTACACAGTGCGGGGGTGGGCCGCGGATCTCCGTCCGGCGAGCGTAGCCGGGCGGTCCGCATAAGCCGCATTGTTCTTTCGAACATCGGACCGCGGGGTGTCCACACCCGAAAAATCGCGCTGCGACGGGCGTTTTCGGCGACTGGAGCCGATGCGGGCGGTCGCCCAATGTCAAGTTGGGTAGTCTGCCCTAGGCGCTGGCTTCGGTGACCCGGAGGATCTCCTGGACCGTGGTCAGGCCCTGGCGAACCTTCTGCATGCCGTCCTCGCGGAGCGAGGACATGCCCCGCTCAAGACACATGCGCCGGAACTCGGAGACGTTTGGGTTCCGGGCGATGACGTCGCGCAGCTGGTCATCAACCGTGAGCAGCTCGTAGATGCCCACGCGTCCCGAGTAGCCCGTGCTCCGGCACTTGTCGCACCCCTTCGAGACCCAGGTCTTGTCCGTGGGCATGCCCTGCATCTCGAGATACTCGCGCAGCTCTTCGCTGGGCGTCTCTTCCTGTGCGCATTCCTTGCACAGACGTCTGACGAGGCGCTGGGCGAGCACGCCGTTGAGCGCCGCGCCGACCAGGAACGGCTCAAGCCCGATGTTCACCAGGCGTGTCACCGAGCTGGGCGCGTCGTTGGTGTGCAGCGTGGAGAGCACGAGGTGACCCGTGAGCGCCGCCTGCACCGCGGTGTGCGCGGTCTCGTGGTCGCGGATCTCACCGAGCATCAGCACGTCGGGGTCCTGGCGCAGCAGGGCCTTGAGGGCCTTGGCGAAGGTCATCCCGATTTTCTCGTGCGTCTGGGTCTGTGTGACACCGTCGAGGTGGTATTCGATCGGGTCCTCGACCGTGGAGATGTTGAGCTTGTTCTTGTCGAGCTGGCGGAGCGAGGCGTAGAGGGTGGTCGTTTTACCCGAGCCGGTCGGGCCGGTGACGAGGATGATGCCGTGGGGCGCCGAGACTTCCTTGCGCCAGGTCTGGTAGGTCGACTCATCAAACCCGAGATCGGCCAGCTCCACCTGGATGGACCGGGTGTCGAGGATACGCATGACCGTCTTCTCGCCGTACCCGCAAGGCAGGGTCGAGACACGCAGGTCGAGCTTGCGCCCGCCGACGGTGCAGCGGATGCGCCCGTCCTGGGGCACGCGTCGCTCAGCGATGTCCAGGTTGGCCATGATCTTGAGGCGCGAGGTGATCGCGCTGGACATCGAACCGGGCGGGTTCATCATCTCGAAGAGCACGCCGTCGATGCGGAATCGCACCTTGAGCTTCTTCTCGGCGGGCTCGATGTGGATGTCCGAGGCGCCCTCCTTGACCGCGTTCTGGATGATGTAGTTCACGTAGCGGATGACGGGCGACTCGCCCGCCTGCTGCTCGAGATCGACCGCGGTGCTGTCGCTGCGGGCCCGGTCCACCTCGACGTCGGACTCGTCCACACCCTCGAGGATGTCGCTGAGGTCCATGTCCTCCTGCTGCCCGGCGCCGACAAGCTCGAGCGCGGCCTTCAAGTCCCCGCTCGTGACCAGCACGAGCTTCACCCCGGGCACGCCCAGGCGGGACTTGATCTCGTCGAGCAGGAACACGTCGTCGGCGCTCGTGGTCCCGATGACCAGGCGCGAGCCGTCCATGCGGATGGGCAGCACGGCCCGGGCCTTGCAGAACTCGGTCCCGAGGCGCTGGAGCATCGTGCCGTCGAACCCGCCCTCGACGCCCTTGTCCAGGTCCACGCGCTCGAAGGGCACACCCGCCAGCTCGGCGACCGCGCCCTGGATGCGGGCCTCGTCGGCCCCCTGCTCGACCAGGATGTCGTTCAGGCGGGCGCCCGGGGTCTGGCGCAGGACCTGACGCGCCGCGGTGATCTGCTCGGGGCTGACGATCTCACGCTCGATGAGCAGCTCACCGAGCTCGGCCACACTTGAGCCGTGGTCCTCGGGGCTGTAGATCTCGCTGAGCGCTTCGCCCACGCCTGCCCTGGGCGCGGGGATGGGCGCGTTGCGGACCGCGGGGTCACGCGTCACGGGCTTCTCGTCCTCGTGCCCGTAGCGGCGCTGGCCCGAGGGCATCGACGGCAGTGGCGCGAACGAGTCCTCCGCCTTGTCGATCCGGTGCCCCTTGCCCTTGGTCGGGCTGGCGCTGGACGCGTCGGTCTTGCGGGGGGCGCCCGGGCCCTTGGCGTCGTCGAGCCCGAGCTCGTTCAGAATGTCATCGATGTTGTGCGTCGCCACGTGCTGCTCCGGCGGGTCGGACTATCGCTCGATCTCGCGCGGGTCGGCGCCCATCTGAATCGCAAAGTACCGCTCGTCGATCTCGAGCACGACCGTCCGCCCCGAGATCTTCACGGCACGGAAGATCCCGACCTCGTCGCCCTCGCGAACGGCCTCGCCGCTCACGCGGGCCACGGGCGTCCGCCCGCCCAGCACGCTCTGCACCTTCAGGTTGTCGAGCGCCCTGAGGATCACCTTCTCCCTCTCGATCGCCTCGTCGGCCAGACGCTGCTCCTCGAGCGCGGCGCGGCGCTGCTGCTCGCGCAGCTGCGCCAGCGACATGTCCTCGCCCGGGGCG
>JAJDDH010000411.1 GCA_029260415.1 Phycisphaerales bacterium
GAGGGATCAAGGAACCGCCCGGCGGATCGGACGGAGCCGGCGAAGATCGCCGAGCTGAGCCCCTGGTCCACCGAGTTCTGCATCGCAATCGCCTCGTCGAGCTCACGGTAGGTGAACACGTAGAGAATCGGTGCGAATGTCTCCTCCTGCGCGACGGGCAGCGCGTTGCTCCCCGGCGCACGGATGATCGTAGGCTGAACATAAGAGCCCTTCCGCAGGCTCTCGGGCAGGCTTCCGGCGTCCACACGCCCGCCTCCCACAAGAACCTCGCCGCCCTGCTGCTTCGCCTGAGCGATGGCGTTCTCGAACTGGGCCGCGGAATCGTCGGAGATGATCGGCCCGACGAGCGTGCTGTCGTCGAGCGGGTCACCGATGCGGATGGTCTTGTATGCGCTCACCAGCTTGTCGCAGAACCCGTCGGCGATCGACTCGTGCAGGAAGAGGCGGCGTGACGACGTGCAGCGCTGCCCGCACGTGCCCACGGAACCGAACACCGTGCTCTTGACGGCCATGTCCAGGTCCGCGTCGGGCTCGACGATGACCGCGTTGTTCCCGCCCAGCTCCAGCAGGCACTTGCCCAGGCGACCCGCGACGACCTGGCCCACGTGCCGCCCCATGCGGCACGAACCCGTCGCGCTGATCAGCGGCAGCCTGCGGTCAGAGATCATCCGCTCGCCGACTTCGGCGTCGGTCCCGATGACGAGCTCGAACACGCCCTCGTGCCCCATCTCGCTGGCGACGCGCTGCGCGATGGTGTTGGTCGCGATCGCGGTGAGCGGCGCGATGAGGCTGGGCTTCCAGATCATGGTGTCGCCGCAGACGGCGCCCAGCATCGCGTTCCAGCCCCACACGGCGTTGGGGAAGTTGAACGCGGTGATCACGCCCAACGGGCCCAGCGGGAGCCACTGCTCGCGCATCGCGTGCATCGGGCGCTCGGAGGGCATGGTGATGCCCGTGAGCTGGCGTGACTGACCCACGGCGAAGTCCGCGATGTCGATGGTTTCCTGGACCTCGCCGATGCCCTCGGCCTTGATCTTGCCCATCTCCAGCGAGACGAGCGAGCCCAGGTCTTCCAGGCAGTCGCGGTAGGCGTTGCCGATCTGGCGGACGACCTCGCCCCGCTTGGGCGCGGGGATGGTCCGCCAGCGTTTGAAGGCTTCGACGGAGCGGGCGACGGTCTTCTCGTACGAGTCGGCGGTGTCGAGCCTGACGCCTGCGAGGCCCTCGCCCGTGGCCGGGTTGACGCTGACGACGCACCCGTCCCCTGCTTCGCTGGCAGGGACGACGCGAGGGTCACGATCGAGGCCGAGGCGGGAAAGGATCTCGTGCATGGCCCAACTGTAGGGGGCGGTCATCCCCCCGGAAAGGGCGGTCAAACGCCCGGATCCGGCTTGACTTGGCCCCGCCGCTCGCGGAGGAGCACGCCTCGATCAGGCGGCGGGCGCCTCGTCGCCCATCGCCTCGTGCAGTGGCGCCAGGTGTTTCTCGTAGCGCCGCCAGCGCTGGGTCGAGCCCGTGTACACGCCCTTGCCCGTCTGGTCGGCGGTAAGCGTCGTGACGATTTTCCTGGCCTCTCCGAACCGGAGGCAGGCGTCGTCCCACGGCAGGCCCACGAACTCAACGAGGCGGCGGGCCTCGATCTCGGGCGAGGCGACCACGTCCTCGTACACGGCGCGCGTGAAGCGGAGGGCGGGCGCCGCCTCGGGGAGCACCCGCTCCCAGTGGCGAACGAGTTTCTGCTTGCCCGCGAGGTACGCGCCGAGCCAGTCGAGTCGTGTGGTGAAGTGGTTGCCAGTGACAAAGTTGCGGAAGACGCAGGAGATGGCGGTGTCTCGCGGGTCGCGCTCGGTGAAGATCACCCGCGCCTCGGGGAGCACGCGCGAGCCCGTTCCCAGCAGCTGCCAGTTGGGCGGGCACTTGTCGACGCGGCGCGTCGCCTTGCCCGCACGGGTGCGCAGCTCGCTCAGGTACGCGCCAGAGGCCTTGATCATGTCCGCGGGGCGCACGCGTTTGGGATCCTCCACGGCTCCCCCCGGCGCGCCGGTGAGTCCGAGCAGCGCGTCGTGCAGGGCCGAGAGCTCGCCCGCGGTCGCGGCCTGCGGGTGGGCGGCGATGATCTGCTCGAGCAGCGTCGTGCCCGAGCGGGGCGAGCCCAGGATGAGCACCGCGTCGCCCGCCCGGTCCATCGGCTCTGGCAGGGCCCGCAGCGACTCGGGCGTCTGGGTCTGGATCAGGCGGTCGATGTGGGCGGTAAACGCGCCCGGGTCCCAGGGCGCGGGCTCGAGCGCGTTGCCCCGGGCGACGGCTTCCCACGCCTCGTCGTACCGCTCCAGCTTGTCGAGCAGGTAGCCCGTGTTGAAGAGCAGTTCGGCGTGCTCGGGGGTGTCGAGCCCGCCCGCGTCGATCATCGCCCGCATGCGATCGACCGACTCCTCCATCCGATTCAGCTTGGGCGCGAGTCCGGCCAGGGCCAGCTCGAGGGACCAGTGGCGGATGCCGCGGGAGGCCGCCTCGTCGAGCACCGCCCCGCCCTCGTCGGCGCGCCCGATGTAGTTGAGCAGCGTGGCGCGCCGGGCGATGCCCTCGGCGTGGTCCGGGTCGAGCGTGAGCAGGCGCTCGATGGTGGCCGTCGCGTCGTCGAGGTGGGTCGCGAAGGCCTGGGCCTGGGCCAGGGCGTAGATCGCGTCGGTGTCACGGGTGTTGCGGTCGACGACCTTCTTGAGGTGCGCCACGCTCTTGGTGTGCCTGCCGGCGAGCATCAAGAGCTGGCCCACGCGGATCGAGATCCCGCGGCGCGACGGGTGGCTGGGCGCGCCCTTCAAGAACTTTGTGTAGGCCTCGATCGCGCCCGCGTGATCGCCCGCGTTCACGCACGCCTGTCCCTGGCGCAGCAGCATGTCCGGGTTGGGGGGCACGTTCGTCTCCGGCTCAGTCGGGGGCGGGCAGGTCGCGCAGGAACCCGATCAGGCGGTCCAGATCCGGGCTGAGCGCATCGCGCACGTACGCGCCCGAGACGGCGCAGCCCGTCGCGAGGCAGTGGGCCAGGTCGAGCCCGCCGGCTTGGGCGAAGCCGAAGCCGCCGTTGAAGTGGTCGCCCGCGCCCGTCGAGAGCTTGGGGTTCTGCGTGAAGGGGCCCGCGTACCAGGCGGACCCGCCCTCGTTGGCCCCGCCCGCGCCCTCGCGCGGGTGAACGACGACGGTGTCCAGCGCCAGCGTCTGGCGCAGCGCCTCGGCCGCGCGCCGCACCATCGCGCCCAGCGAGTAGTTGCTCGTGTCGTCGTAGACCCGTAGGCCCATGACACTGGCGATCCGCTGCGACTCGGCCAGGTTCAGCCCCAGCGTGACCGGGGTCTTCGCGTTGATCGTCCGCAGGAGGCCCATGGCGCGGATGATGTCCGCGTCGGTGCGCTTGGCCGGGTCGGACAGGTCCACCATGAAGCGGCGCGGGCGGGCGCTCAGCGAGGGGAACACCTCGTCGCGCATCCCCTCCCAGATGCCCTCGACGCCCCCGAGCATGACCCAGTTGGTCACGCCGATCAGGTCAGAGCTCTCGCACATCTCGCGCAGGGCGTCGAGCCCGACAACCTCGCGGATGCGGTCCCACGTGACGTGCTGGACGTTGTGAGTTTTGCCGAGCATGATCTTGCCGTCGGTGAACTCAAGCGCATCCGTGTGCGCGGGCGGGGCGATGGGGATGACCTTCTCGCAGCGCTGGGCGAAGGGCTCGTAGATCGGGTCGAGGGTGGTCGGGTCGTCGCTCAGGCCCACGGCGCCGATGAAGGTGACGGGCGCGCCCAGGCGACCCAGGGCCCCGCCCATGAGTGGGCCGTTGCCGCCGTAGCGGGCCTCCTTGACGCACAGCTCGATGTTGGCGCTCTTGCCCGCCGCGGAGGCGACGCGGGCGGCGAACTCCGGGATCGTCCCGATGCGGGCAAAGTCGCCCGGCTCCATGGAGCGGCGTTTGTCCACGACGTGGATGATCTCGTCGATGAATCCGTCGAAGCCGATGAGCGCCCGGGGCAGCCTGCCCCTCTCGCGCAGCGCCTCGAGCGCGTCCCCCGCCTGGCGGGCCACTTCCGATCTCTCGACGCTGGGGGTCATGGCCCCAAGAATAGGGCCCCGAGCCACCGGAGCAACGCGTGCCCTTCAGCCAGCCCATCGTCATCGCCACCGGCAACCCGCACAAGATCGACGAGATCCGCGCCGTGCTCGCCCCTATCGGCGTGCAGGTCATCGGTCTGAGCGACCTGCCCGGCGCGTTCGAAGAGCCGATCGAGGGCAAGGACTCGTTCGTCGAGAACGCGACGCTCAAGGCGACCTCCTACGCCCGTCAGACCGGTCGGGTCTGCCTCGCGGACGACTCGGGGCTGGAAGTGGACGCCCTGGGTGGGGCGCCGGGCGTGATCAGCTCGCACTACGCGACCGACGGCGAGGAGACCGGCCTCACCCGCGAGCAGCGCGACAGCGCCAACAACGCGAGGCTCCTGGAAGATCTCGAGGGCGTAGCGCCCGAGGACCGGACGGCGCGGTTCGTGTGCACGATGGTGCTGGCGGTGGCGGGCGGAACGGTTCTCGCCACCGTCCGCGGCGCCTTCGAGGGGCGCATCGGCCTCCCCGGCGAGGTCCCCCGCGGGGACAACGGGTTCGGGTATGACCCGCTCGTTCTCGTAGCGCCCGAGTTCGATCGCACCGGCGCCGAACTGAGCCCGGACGAGAAGAACACGCGGTCGCACCGGGGCGAGGCGGCTCGGCTTATGGCGATCGAGATCCAGAAGCTCAAGCCAGCCCAATAGAAAGGACGGGCGCCGCGTGAGCAGCGCCCGTCCCGGTTCACTTCCTTGTCGATCGCGGGGCCTTAGCCCTTGGCGTCGTCGTCCTTGACCTCGAACTCGGCGTCGATGACGTCGTCATT
>JAJDDH010000412.1 GCA_029260415.1 Phycisphaerales bacterium
GGTGGACTTGCCGGCGCCGTTGGGCCCGATGAAGCCGAAGATCTCGCCCGCTCCGATGGAGATGGACAGGTCGTCGACGGCGGTGAGGTCGCCGAAGCGTTTGGTGAGTCGGCTGATCTCGATCATGGCAGCGGCTCCGGCATGGGGATGAGGACGCGGTGGACCTCGAGGACGTTGGTCCGGGCGTTGTCAACGGAGAGCGCCGTATCCGGCGCGGCGTGCTCGAGCTCGAGCATGAGCAGGGCGAAGTGTCCGGAGGCGAGGTAGGCGTCGATGGCGCGGGAGCGGTCGGTCGCGCCGGGCAGGTCGTTGAAACGGGAGGGGCGGTACCCGCCCGAGGACGAGTTCCACATCCAGGGCTGTTGCTCGGGCACGTGCAGCGGGCGCCAGCGCTCCGCGGGATCCTGGGCGGGGCGGGTGTCGGGGAGGCGGAGTTCGGCGGCGCCCGCGCTGACCGCGACCGGCTGCAGATCGAACCAGCCCGGGTCTCGGGAGGGCGCTGGGTCGCTCGCGGGCAGGGCGAGGGCGCCCGAGGCGATGACGCAGCCCTCTGGCAACCCCGCGACACGGACGGTGGTTCGGTCGCGCGAGAGCGAGGCGCTGATGCGGGTCGCGTCGCGCTGCTGGTCCATGGTGGTGCGCAGGGTCCAGAGGCGCTGGGCGTTGCCTGCGCGATCGTTGGGCACGTTCTGGCGGGCGAGCCCGTCGGGCGTGGCGAGGCTGGTCTGGACGCAGTCGAGGCGGGCGCCGACGGCGCCCGCGGAGTTCCAGGCGGAGAGCGCCGAGACGGGGCGCCACCAGGAGCCGGGGGCGGGATCGACAAAGCGGACGGGGCCCGGGGAGGCGGCGAAGGTGGAGCTGAGGGCGGTGTGGACGCTGTCACCGCCCAGGCTGGGCGGGAGGGTGTCCACGCAGCGCGAGCGGGCGTACATGGTGGGCCCGGTGCGGAAGAGCACGGGCAAGAGCGCGGCGGGGACGCAGGCGAGGGCGATGTAAACCAGCGCTGTCGCCCAGGAGTGCTGGCGCTTGCGCAGCTTCTTGAGCCCGATGGCGTCCACCGGGCCCACAAGGATCGCGAGAAAGACCACGGCGACGATGAGCAGCACGAAGACGCCCGCGCCCGGGGGCGGGGCGCGGAGGGTGTGGTCGAGGATGGTCGAGATGGCGGCGCGCTGGCGCGGTGTGGCGCCCGAGGGTTCGTAGCCGAACCCGCCCCAGTACATGTTGACGTCCGGGCGATCGCGGGCGCTAAGGCCCAGCGTGTCGCGGAGGATCTCGCGCCAGAGGTAGGCGGTCTCGTCGTCAGAGGCGATGCGCGGGATGCGTTGGGGGTCGGCGGTGACGACGATGGCCCAGCCGAGCCCGACGGGGCCCTCGGCGATGAGGGCGCCCCGCGTCGGGTCGATCCAGCGGGTGGTCCAGCCGGCGCGCTCGCCGAGGGGTGTCAGGGTGATCGGGCGGGCGGTGAGCGCGGGGCTGGGCTCGACGAGGTCCTCGAGGTCCTCGTGCGAGGGGATCGCGGTCGGCGGGGCGAGGCGGACGGGCGGCGCGGCGCCCGGGCTTGTGAGCAGGGGGCGCCAGTCGTTGCCGGGCTCGTCGGCGATGAGCACGAGCGAGCCCCCGGCGCGGAGCCAGTGGCGGAGGGCGTCGAGCGAGGCGCGGGGGATCGCGGAGACGCGTGAGGACTCGAGGACCACGACGCCCAGCGCGTCGTAGGCCATCCACGACGAGGGCATGTCGAGCGGGGCGGACTTGAAGATGGTCAGACGTGACCAGAGGTCGCTGGCGGGGGAGGTCCGGGTGCGTTGGTCGGCGCCGAAGGTCTCGCCGACGATGGCGGTGGAGACCTGCTCGATCCCGGTCTGGCCCAGGTTGAGCAGGGGGACGCCCGTGCTGGCCAGGATCTGGGGCATCTGCTCGTCGTCGCGCGAGGAGCTGCGGCTGAAGGTGCGAGCGCGGAGGCGTCTGCCCCGCTCGCTCAGCAGGCGGACGCTGACGCTCTGGCAGCCCGAGGGGAGGGCGAGGGCGGTCTCGATGGGCACGGCGCGCCCGGGCGTGGTGGAGAAGGGCGCGACGATGCGCATCGACTGCGACGCGTCCTGGCGGTAGCTGATCTCGAGCGTGCCCGAGACCGCGTCAGCGCCCGACCAGACGTACACGCGCACGGGCGTCCAGCGCTCGGCGATCATCGACTGCCCGTTGAACCCCCAGCTGACGAAGAACTGGATGCTCTCTTCGTCCTGCACCAGCACGTCGCCCGGCGCCTGCGCCCCCGCGAGCGTTGGGACGAACGCGACGACAAGCAGGCAGAGCAGGGCGCGGATGGAAGTCACACCGCGACCTTCCGGTTGTAGATGTACCACTCGAGCATGAGCACAGCGAGCACGCCCAGCAGCAGGTAGGGCCAGTAGCGCCGGACGGACGCCTCGTTCTGGGCGTCCGAGGCGCTGACCTGCTGGCTGGCCAGGACGATGCCCGGCGCGGCGGGGACGTCGGACTCGTCCTGGTCGAGCAGGTTGGTCGCGTACACACGGCTGACACGATCGCCCGAGACGGCGTCCACCGGGCCGGCGGGCCCGGTCCAGCGGAGGCGGTAGAGCCCGGCGCGTTTGAGGGGGCCGAAGACGACGCGGCCGTCGGAGGCGGGGACGATGGTCTGCTCGGGGGCGTCGCCCGGCGGGTCGACGACAACGCGCTGGGCGCCCAGCGGGAGGCGGTCGGCCAGGACCTGCCCGGGCCTGAACTGACGGGCGTCGCCGCTGGCGGCGCGGGCCTCGGCGACGTCGCGGTCGAGGTAGTCGATGGCCCGGGCGAGGAAGAGGACGAAGCTGGCCTGGAAGGGCCAGTTGGTCTCCATGACGCTGAAGGGGACGACGACGGCGCGGAAGTCGGGCCCGGGCAGCTCGACGATGGCGGGGCCGTACTGCGTCTCGGCGATCACGCTCGCGGGCGAGGCCTCGGGCAGTTCGATGGTGCGCGAGGTGACGATGGTCAGCGCGTCGAGCGTGAGGTCGTGCATGATGGGGTGGGCGCGGGAGGCGACGATGATCTGGGCGCTGTCGCCCGCGCCCAGGTCGATCAGCCCGTGCTCGCCCAGGGGGACCTCGCCCAGCACGAGCCATCGCCCGGCGGGGAGCGTGCGCCCGGGCTCGACCTGCGGGAGCCAGGAGTCGAGCAGGACGACGTCGTAGATCGCGTCGCGGCCGTCACTGATCGCGCTCTGGAACTCGCTGGGGGTGAACAGGTCGAGCCTGGCCAGGGGCATGCCCGCGAGCGCGTCGGCGATGAAGAAGTTGCCCTCGGTCACGACGGCGACGGAGGTCTGCTTGGCGGGGGGGACGACGAGCCAGCCGCGGTTGTCCACGTCGAGCACGTCGCCCTCGGGATCGTCGCCCGTGCGGAGGGCGATGCTGGCGACGAGGCCCGCGGGCTGGTTGAGCTCGAAGACGACGCCGCCCGAGCCCGGGGTCCAGCGGTCGTCGCCCTCACCGGCGGTGGGCGCTGTTGCGGCGGGGATGGTGATCTCGCGGACGCTGACGGTCTGCCCGTCGATGGCGAGCTCGCAGTCGATGGTGCGGCGCTGGCGGTCGGAGCTCTGGACGCCGACGAAGAGCGAGAGCTGGGAGGGCTGGTCGTACGCGCGTTCGGCGCGGAGGGCGGTGATGCCGATGTTCGCGGCGGTCTCGGAGCCGATGACGTGGTAGGCGACCTGGTCCTGCGCGCCCGGGAGGGCCTCCTCGGCGTCGGGCAGGCGCCCGTCGGAGTAGAGGTGGAAGGTGAAGGCGGGGCCCGAGTTGAGGCCTTCATCTTCAACGAAACGCTGCGGGCGCTGCGCCTGGGCGAGGCGGAAGGCTTCCTTCAGGCGCGACGGGCTGTCGGTCGCGCGGATCGACTCTACGGCGGCGCGCAGGGCGCTGCGGTCGGACGTGAACTGGCTGACGATCTCGGCGGTGGAGTCGAAGGCGATGATCATCGCCTGGTCCGCGGCGTCGTCGCCCCGGTCGAAGGGGCCGGGTTCGCGCATGGCGCTGATGAGCGCCACCGCCTGGTCCTTGGCGTCGGCCAGGCGCGAGGTCTGCCCGTCGTCGCCCGCGTCCAGGGCGGTCATGGAGGCGGAGCGGTCGATGAGAATGATCAGGCGCTGGCCCGAGCCGCCCCCGCCCTCGGACTCGGGCTGGGCGATGGCGAAGAGCGCGAGGATGAGCGCCAAGAGCTGGAGCAGGAGCAGGATGTTGTTGCGGAGCTTCTGGAAGGGCGCGTTGGCCTGGAGGTCCTGGATCGCCTTTTTCCAGAGGAGCGTGGTGGAGACCTCGACGTCGCGCCGGCGGAGCTTGAGGAAGTAAAGGAGGACCAGGAGGGGGATGGTGATGGCCGCGGCGATGCCGGCGAGGAGGGGGGTGGCGAAGGTCATTCGTCACCTCCGAGTGGATTCACCGCAGAGGGCGCAGAGGGCCGCGGAGAGTAGACATGATCGATGGGCTGCGGCGGCAGCAGACCTTCATGCTCTTTGCGGCACTCTGTGATCTCAGCGGTGAATCTTCTCATCGCAGCAGCCCCCGCTGGCGGAGGTAGTCGAGGATCAGCGTCTCGATGGGCGTGTCGGTGCGGACGGAGAGGTTGGTGATCTCGCGCCGGGCGCAGAACTCGCGGAGCTCCCCGCAGTACGCGGCGAGGGTCTGCTTGTATTTCTTGAGCAGGGGCGCGGTGATCGTGACCTCGGCCTGGTCGAAGTCCTCGACGTCGCGGAGGCGGAGGTCGCCCGTGATGTCGGGCTCGATCTCCTGGGGGCTCATGACCTGCATGGCGAAGACGTCGTACCCGCGCCCGACGAGCAGGCGGAGGCCGGTCTCGTAGCCCTCCTTCATGAAGAAATCCGACAGGACGATCATGACGCCCTTGCCGCGCCGGGTGAGGGCGATGCGTTTGGCGGCCTCGGTGAAGTCGGACCCGCCCTCGGGGCGGAGGGCGCAGATGAAGCGGGAGAGGTCCTGCGTGCGCCGGCGGCCGCGGAGGTCGCGGATGGCGTGGGAGGGGATTGCGTCGGAGACCCCCTCCGTCGGCTTCGCCGCCACCTCCCCCGCCTGGGCGGGGGAGGAGATGGCGCCGCCCAGCGTGGTGACGGCGACGCGGTTGAGGTTGACCAGGCCGATGTAGCCCAGGGCCATGGCGAGGCGCTGCATGAAGAGGAACTTGTTGGGCTCGCCGCAGTCGGCGGACTCGGAGCAGTCGAGGACGATGTGCAGGGAGAGGTCCTCCTCCTCGAGGAAGAGCTTCATGAAAAGCATGTCGAGGCGGGCGTAGATGTTCCAGTCGATGTGGCGCAGGTCGTCGCCCGTGGAGTAGGGGCGGTGGTCGGCGAACTCGACGGACTCGCCGCGCTTCTTGGAGCGGCGCTCGCCCTTGAGCTTGCCGGCGAAGATCTTGCGGCTGGTGAGGTCGAGCTGCGA
>JAJDDH010000413.1 GCA_029260415.1 Phycisphaerales bacterium
CGGTACCAGGTGTACCAGGGCATGCGTCAGATCCTGGGGGTCGAGGCGGACACGTGGCTGACGTCGATGATGTTCATGCCCTCACGTGAGGACCCCGAGATGCTCGAGGTGATCTCGATCCATGGGCCGCTGGGCATGCGACGCCTGCGCTCGGACGTGGGGGTGCACTTCACGTTCGGGCCTCCGGGGCGGGGCGACACGGGCGAGGCGCTGTCGTCGGGGGAGATGGACCTGAGCGAGTTCTACGAGCACGACGCGGCGCGCATCGAGTCGCACGTCGCGGGCGGGCAGCTCGTGTACACGCTGGCCGACGAGCGTCTCGGGCGGAACGCGACGGTGGACATGCTTACGCTGAGCTGCGATCCGCGCGGGTCGCGCCGGTACGCGACGCCCGAGCGTCCGCGGGGCGGCACGGTGGTGTTCCCCGACGTGCCCGTCAAGACGCTGATCTGTGATGTGCTGATCCACGAGGACGCGTTCGCGGGCAACCCGCCCGAGCTGATCGTGTTCAACCCGGGGGCGCGCGGGCCTGCGAACCCGGCGGACCCGTCGAGGGCGATGGACCGGGTGGAGGCGCCCGAGAAGATTGAGTCGCTGGGGCGAGGTCTGGATCGCGCGGGCCTGGGCGAGATGCCGCGCTATACCGAGATGGTGGAGCGGGTCAGCGCCAAGTTCGGGCGCGACCCGGGGCAGCTGCGGGTGTTCCGCCTGCGGATGAGCTACCCGGTGCAGGGGTTTCAGTTCGTGCTGGCGTTTGATGCGGTGAATCGTCCGGAGTGACGCTCGGTCTTGCGTCCCCCCACGGGCAAAAAAAGAAACGCCCGGGCATCGCTGCCCGGGCGTCGTCTCTCGTTCGTCTCGGTTCGCTCGCCGAAACGCTTGTTATCGCTGAATGGTCTTCTGGCCCTCGACGTGCTTCATGCCGCGACGGCGGTCGCGGAGGCGACGGCTCTTGCCCACGCGGTCGCGCAGGAAGTAGAGCTTGGCCCGGCGGGCGTCGGCCCGGCGCACGACCTCGACGGTCGCGATCGAGGGGGAGTTGAGGGGCCAGGTCCGCTCGATGCCGATGTCGTCGGAGACGCGTCGGACGGTGATCATCTCGTTGATGCCGCGCCCCTTGCGGGAGATGAGCACGCCGGAGAAGACCTGGATGCGCTCTTTCTCGCCCTCACGGATGCGGACGTGGACGTTGATCGTGTCGCCGATGTCGAAGCGCGGGAGATCCGTCTTCAGGGCGTCGGCGTTGATGGACTCGATCAGCTGTTGCGTGCCCATATCGGGGCTCCTCATCTCGTGCGGGTCAGGCCCCGGGGAGCAGGGGCCCTCGGGGACGGGAAGGGTAGGCAGGATTCGGGCAGTCGTCGAGGGCTCTATGGGCCTCCGAGCTGGCCCCGGACCGGGGACAGGGCGAGCGCGACCACAGTGATGAGCCCCAGGAGCGTCCCAAAGGGCAGGTACCAGAGGCACAGGCAGGTCGCCGCCACCAGCGCCCACCAGGAGGCGGGCTGGGGGCGAACCGCAAACCAGAGGCTCGCGAGCGTCAGGGAGGAGCCAAGGGCGACATGGATGGTCATAAAGAGTATCGATCGGGGTTGGAGCCCGATGCCCTCGACGAGCCTGGACCACGGGCCGAGCTGGCCCGCGAATCGACCGGATTTGGGCGTGACGTAATCGCCGGCGATGAGGGCGTGGGCCCCGTCGAAGGTGAGCCAGGCTCCGAGGACGAGAGCGCACCCTGAGGCGATGAATCCCGACCAGTGCATGGATCGAGTGTAGTTCAGGGCTCGAGCAGGTCGGGCCTGCGAGCCCGGGTCCGGGCGGCCATCTGCTCCAGGCGCCAGCGGGCGACGGCCTCGTGATCGCCGCTGAGCAGGGCCTCGGGCACGTCGAGCCCCTCCCAGGAGCGGGGGCGGGTGTAGTGGGGGCAGTCGAGCAGGCGGGCGCCGTCCGGGATGCCCAGCTCGCGTTTGAGCTTGGCGAGGCGTTTGGGGGGCAGGTCGTTGCCGTCGGGGTCGGTGGTGGGGGGGAAGCCGAAGCTGTCCTGGACGGCGGACGCGTCGTCGCCCAGCACGCCGGGCTGGAGTCGGGCGATGGCGTCGATGAGGACCATGGCGCCCAGCTCGCCTCCGGAGAGGACGTAGTCGCCGATGGAGATCTCGAGCGGGGAGAGCTTCTCGATGACGCGTTCGTCGATGCCCTCGTAGTGCCCGGCGAGGATGAGCAGGCGGGGCCTGGCCGCGAGGTCTTCGACGAGCGCCTGGTCGAGACGCTGTCCCTGGGGGGTCATGAGGATGCGGGTCGCGGGGCGGGGGTCCTGCGCTTCAGCGTGGGCGACAGCGTCCCAGACGGGCTGACACATCATGACCATGCCGGGCCCGCCTCCGAAGGGGCGGTCGTCGGTCTTGTTGTGCTTGTTGTCGGCGAAGTCGCGGACGTTGGTGGGGCGGATCTCGATCGCGCCCGAGGCCTGCGCGCGGGCCGGGATGGAGACGCCCAACGCGCCGGGAGGCTCGTGGGTGAACATCTCGGGAAACGTGGTGAGCACGTCGATGCGGAGGGGCTGGCGGGTCGGGTCGGGCACGGGGGATTGTTGGGGACGCGCCGGGCGTTGTCGCCCGGTAGAGTGGGTCCGGGCGGGAGGGCTCGCTCGCCCCGATGTGTGCACGAGCCGTGCGGTGACCGCGCCCAGCCACCCGGCGGGGCGTGGACCACGGAGAGATCAGCGATGACGGCAACGGTGAGCGATCGGGACGCGATCGGGGGTGTTCTGGACCAGTACATGGACGCGGCCCGCTCGGGGCTGGAGGCGGACTTCAGGAGAGATGTCTTCCGCGAGGACGCGACCATCTGCGGGTACGTCGGGGACGAGCTGTTCTCCGCGCCCATCGCGGCGTTCTACGAGTGGAACACCGAGAACGGCCCGGCAAAGGACGTGACCGGCGAGACCGTCAGCGTCGATGTTGCGGGGACCATCGCGACGGCCCGCATGGAGATCCACAACTGGACCGGGCACCGGTTCACCGACATGTTCACGCTGCTCAAGAGCGGCGACCAGTGGCGGGTGGTGAACAAGGTGTTCTACATGCACCCCGGGGGCGCGTGAGCGCGGAGTTCATCAATGAAACAGGCCCCGCGACGGATCGCGGGGCCTGCAGTTCAAGCGAGTGATGTGCGGTCTGAGGATTACTCCTCCGACGCGGCTTCCTCGGCGGCCTTGGCCTCGGCGGCGGCCTTGGCCTCGGCTTCGGCGGCAGCGGCCGCTGCTGCGGCGGCGTCGTCCTCGGCCTTCTTCTTGGCCGCCTTCTCAGCAAGGACCTTGGCGACGCGGGCGTTGGCGTCCTCGCGGCGCTTCTCCCACGCGGCCTTCATCTTGTCGGGCAGCAGGTCGTTCTTGCCCAGCAGGTCCTCGACCGTCTCGGAGGGCTGGGCGCCCTGGCTGAGCCAGTACTGGATGCGGTCGCCCTTGAGCTCCATGATCTTGCCCTCCTCGGTCGCGAGGGGGTCGAACCAGCCCAGGGGCTCGATCACGCGCCCGTTGCGCCGGGTGCGCTGATCGATCGCGTTGATGCGGAAGAAGGGGCGATGCCGACGGCCGAGACGCTGCATGCGGATGCGAACCATGGTGGAGTCTCCAACTGGCGGGCCGCGCTGGAGCGTCGGCCGGCGGATCTGTCCCGGGGCTGACCGGTGAGAACCGGCTTTGTCCCTCGACGCGGCGACCATCGACGCGTCTGTGTACCCTGGGGCCCAGATTGTTGGCCCCGGGCGGGTTCAGATCCAATGAGGACTGCCAGATACGCCCTCGGTACCCCCCGTTTGGGTCTTGCACAGGGGGAAGACCAGACGAGAGAATGGGGCACTGTTCGAGCGAGGGAGGCTGACCATGAAGCGTGATCTGATGACCAGAGCGATCTGCGGGCTTGCTGTGGCGGGCGTCGGGGTTCACGCCTCGGCTCAGGCCGTGTCCCTGGAACTGGTTGCCGACTCGACGGCCTACGCGGTGGGCGACCCGATTTCGATCGGGGTCTACGCGGCGTGGGACGATAGCGAGGTCGGCGCGCTGCCCGGGGTGATGACGGCCCTGGCGGACTTCAACTTCCGCGTGGAGACCGAGTCTGGCATCTCGCCCGTGGGCGTGTCGTTCCACCCGATGCTCAACGGGAGCGTGGACGTGATGGACGCGACGGGGGTGGAGATCAGCGGGTTCCAGCTGCCGCCGTTCTTCATGCTGCCTCTGGATCATTCGAATCCGGTCCTGATCGGGACGATCGCGTGTGAGTCGTTCGGGGGGCCGCTGCTGAACGAGATTCATTTCGAGGTAACCACTACACCCTCGGTGTCCGTCTTCTTTGACAGCACCGGGTTCACGACGTTCCAGGGCACGATTGGGCAGAACGCCGTCGCGACATATTCCGTCGAGGTGCTCATCGGTGGTGGGCCGTGCTGCGAGGAGGACCCGTGCAACGCCGCGGACCTGGCGGACCCGTACGGGCAGCTGAACTTCGACGACGTCGTGGTGTTCCTGGGCGCGTTCTCGGGCGGGCTGCCCGAGGCGGACCTTGCGTCGCCGTTCGGGTCGCACGACTTCAGCGATATCGCGGCGTTCCTGACGCTGTTCGGGCAGGGGTGTCCCTGAGGTTTCAGCGCCGTCCCGGATCGGGTGTTACTTGATCATCGCCCAGCGCTTGTAGAACGAGCGGTTGATGCGGATGAGCAGGAACTGCAGGCCCTGGACGATCACGTTCATGACCGGGCGGATCTTGTTGGGTCGCACGATGTCGATAAACATGCAGTAGCGGGCGTGGTCGCTCTCGTTGCACGACTGGTGCATGATCGTGTCGTCGAAGATGAACAGGGGTTGGTCGTTCCAGTGGTGCTTGAGATCGCCCACCTGGATGAACGCGGCGTTGTCGGGCGTGGGGCGGAGGTTGTAGAGCACGCGGAAGGTGGCGCGGAGGGGGCCGAAGTGCCAGGAGGTGCTCTTGCGCTTGTTGAAGACGGAGACGCCGATGGTGCGGATGGTCTGGTACTGCTCGTGGAAGGCGGGGACGTCCACGGAGACGGGCAGGTCCTTGCCGTACCACTTGAAGAAGATCATGCTGCGCCCGTCGGTGATCTTGTCCTGGAGCTGGGCGATGAGGTCGGCCTCCTTCGCCGCGTCGAGGACCCTGGTGATCTCGTCCTGGTGGAGCCTGGGCAGGTCGTCGAACTGGTAGACGACCTTGTTCCAGTAGGGCAGTGAGATCAGGTCCATGAGCAGGTTGAACGGGGCCAGGACCCAGGTGAGCACGCCCTTGCCGAAGAAGTAGCTGTCCACCTGCCAGAGCCAGAGCGGGCGGTGGCGGAGGACGTCGATCACGCCGCAGAGGACGAACGCGCCGATGATGATCGGGACGGCGTACCAGCCCTGGTCCCAGCCCAGGGCGGCGAAGGCGATGATGGCCGCGACACCGATGACGCGCTTGATGACGCGTTTGACGATCCGCTTGGTCGAGGTCTTGCGTTTGGGTGGGGGCGCTGCTGGGGCGTGCGGATCCGGCGCGAGCACCTCGACCGGGGCGTCGGGGGCGGTCGCGGGTGAGGGATCGGTCGCGGTGGGGGCGTCCATGGGAGCTCCGGCGTGTGAGGTGCTGCGGGCGAAATCGTAGCAGAGGCGGGGCGCCCGCTCGCAATGGGCCCGGAGGGACTCGAACCCTCACTCCCTTGTGGGGAAGCGGATTTTAAGTCCGCCGCGTCTGCCAGTTCCGCCACGGGCCCAGGCCTGAGCGTACCCGCTCGCCCGGCGCTGGCGCGTGGGATCGCGTCGCGGGCGCGATCGTGTGTACGCTCAGGCGTGCGTGGGCGGAGCAGCGGGCATGGGCACAGGGGCGAGGCGTGAGCGGTGAATCTCAGCAAGCGAGCGGGTTCGTCGGCGAGTACGCGCCCGAGAAGCTGCTGTTGGAGACGCCCGGGCGGAGCCTGCACGCGGCCAGGGCGCCGCTGAGCGACCGGTGCGGGCACGCGCTCAAGCGCGTCGGCGCGGACCCGCTGCTGGCGGGGCAGGAGAACGCCCAGGCCAGAGGCCTGCTCGACAGCGCGGCGGTCCAGCGCCGCTGCGCCGAGGCGGACCCGGGCGCGTGGGCGGCGGTGCTCGACGCGGGCGAGCTGGGCGAGGACGGGGCGTACGCGGTGACGGAGCTGCTGCCGCGCAGCGCGGCGGACCTGATCCAGCTGCACATCCGCCTGCGACCGGCGGTGCTGGCGAAGGTTGTTGGCAGCGTCGTGCGCGGGCTGATCACGCTGCGGGAGACGTGCGACGGGCGCGCGCACGGGGCGCTGACCCCCGAGAACGTGCTGGTGCGGGGCGACGAGCCGTCTTCGTGGGCGGGGGTGCTGACCGATCCGCGGGCGAGCGAGCTGCTCCCGGGCGACGCGGAGCGTGGACGGGCGGAGGATCTCCGGGCGTTGGGGCGTCTGATTGCGCTGCTGGTGACGCACCGAGAGCCGAGCGGGGGCAAGATCAGCGGGTCAGACGAGAGCTGGTCGCGACTGGGCGGCGTGGGCCAGGCGTGGCGCGAGCTGTGCGCCGAGCTGCTCAGCGCGGAGGACGCGGGGGACCTGGACGCGCTGCGCGATCGGGTTGCGGGGCTTCAACGTCGGGCGGAGCGCCCGAGGAAGCAGCGCCGCGTGGGCGCGACGGTCACGCTGCTGCTGGCGATCGGGCTGGGGGCGTTTCTGGTGTTCGGGACCGGGGGCGACCCGACCAAGGGCGGTTCGACGCGGGCGCCGTTCGAGGAGGAGCCCTTCAAGGCGTGGTGCGCCGACGCGGAGCTGTGGGTGCTGTACCTGGAGCGGGACGCGCAGGCGCGGCGCGAGGACCTGGCGCAGAACGATCACCTGGCGGGCGAGCTGCTGGCTGTGCTCGACGAGGCGGGTGAGCGCGAGATCGAGCTGGACCCGCGGACGCTGGTGCGGGCGTCGCCCCGCTCGAGGCTGGGCCTGGTGAACATGGTCGAGCCCGACGAGCGGAACAAGAAGCTGGGCGGCCGCACGACGGAGGCGCTGGACATCATCGGTCGCCTGCGCGGGGCGATCTCGTCGTGGGACGCGCTGGGCGGGGCAAGCGAGCGGGCGTCGGTTTACGCCCGGCGCGGTTGGCGCCCGCAGGCGGCGTTCCTGAATCAGCTCAGCGATCGCGTGCTCGCCCCCGAGTGGACCGACCCCGCGACGGGGCTGGTGAGCGTCCCCGATTCGATCGACGAGACGTTCGGCCCGGAGCTGGTCGAGAACCTCGTGCAGCTGAGTGAGGCGTCGGTGCTGTGTGACGAGATCGACGCGGCGTGGGAGCGCACGCAGGCGAGGATCGAGACGATCCGCAGCGCCGCGGCGCCCGCGGACGAGGGCGACGCGCCCGATCCGCTGCTGGGCGGGTTCGGTGATCTCCCCGATCGCTACACGGCGTTCCGCGGGCTCGGGGGCGACCTCGAAGCGCTGCGCACGCTCCATGGGCGCGTGATGGA
>JAJDDH010000414.1 GCA_029260415.1 Phycisphaerales bacterium
GGCCATATTTCTGTTTCCATAACTACACATATTGATGGCTGTACTTGTTTAATAAAACCTTGTACTGCAAATGGCAAATCGTAAGGAAGGTAAAAATGCCTGGCATTGTTTCCAAATCGTCGTTGAACCGTATCAGCTCCCGTTGGGGTAACAGTAGTGATTACAATTTGATATTGAGGCAGTTGTCTTAATACTCTCTCTATTAATGGTATTGCAGCTTCAACTTCCCCGACCGATACAGCATGAAGCCAAAAGACAGGCTGATCGATTTTTACGGGAGGAATAAAACCAAGCCGCTCATTCCATCGTGACCAGTAAGATGATGTGTGAAACCCAAGAATAATTAGACGTAAAAAAACCAGAGGTAATAAACAGAAAAGTAACAACGAGTAAAAGTATCTCAAGATATAAACCTTGATAAATTGTCAGGCAACAGTTTTATTTAACCAGCCCAGGTATTCTTTCATGCCCGATTCAAGACTATTACATTCATAATCGCAGCCATTACTGCGTAGTCGCGTCAAATCGGCTTTTGTAAAGCTTTGGTAATTATTTCTTAACTTTTCCGGGAATGATATATATTCAATCTCACCATGCCCGTGCCAATCAATTACTAATTTTGCCATGTCATTAAATGTATGAGGGTTCCCAGTACCAACATTAAATATACCGGATACCAGAGGAGCGCTCATAAACCAGCGACTAATTGCAATCGCGTCATCCACGTGAATAAAGTCACGTAACTGATTGCCATCAGAATATCCGCTAGTACCTTCAAACAGTTTTACTTTTGAGTTTTCCAGTATTTGCCTGTTGAATTGATAAGCGACGCTGGCCATTTCACCTTTGTGAGCTTCTCCCCTTCCATATACATTAAAATATCTCAGCCCAACAATTTGCGACTCGGCTTTTCCCATTACACCCCTCACATAATTATCAAACAATAATTTCGAGTAGGCATACACATTGATTGGGTTTTCACATTCTGAACTTTCGGTAAACCTATCTCCTACACCGTAAACGGCGGCACTGGATGCATATATCAACGGGATTTTATTTTGCATGCAAAAATGCAACACCACCTTTGAGTACCGGTAATTATTATCCAGCATCACACGTCCATCCCATTCCCTTGTGTCTGAACAAGCACCCAGGTGAAATACTGCATCAATTTTATCGAATGCACGTTTACCATTTTCGATAATTTGCGCAAATTCATCCTTGTCGAAATAATCCGAGATGCTGCAATCAGCAATATTTTGAAACTTATGCCCATCGCTCAGATCATCAACAACAAGCAAATCTTTTCGCCCGGATATATTAAGTGCTCTGACTAAATTACTACCAATGAATCCGGCTCCACCAGTGACAATAATCACTTGCTCTCCTCCACGTTCCCTTTCTGAATTTTACTAATAACATCACTTGTAGAACACTCTGATTCGAATGGAATAGTTACCACCTCACCTCCGTAACTACGAACGAAATCTGCACCACCAATCTCCTCAGGCAAATAATCGGCCCCTTTGACCAATACATCGGGCTTTACAAGACCAATGATTTCATCTGGGGTATCTTCAGAAAAAGAACTTATCCAGTCACTTGATGAAAGACCCGCCAATACCGACATACGATTAATGAGTGAGTTAATGGGTCTATTCTTACCTTTCAGTCTGAAGACAGATTCGTCATCATTCACAACAATCAACAGTCGATCGCCCAGTACCCTGGCACTTTTCAAATACTCCACATGGCCCGCATGAATAATATCAAAACACCCGTTAGTCATGACGATGCGTTCGTTTCGTGATTTAGCAGCTTCGATTGTCTTTACAAGGTCTTGTCTCTGAATTATTCCACTTGTTGTGTTATTTTCCCCACCAATTGCTGCATTAAGTTCAGGCACGCTCACACTCGCTGTTCCCAATTTTTCCACTACAAGACCTGCAGCAAAATTAGCAAAACTGACTGCCTGTGCAGATTCATATCCGGATGCCAGGCCTGCCGCTAACACACCAATTACAGTATCCCCGGCCCCTGTTACATCAAACACTTCATGAGCCCGAGCGTTTAAGTGAATAACATCATCACAGGTGCTATCGATCATGCTCATTCCCCGCTCACCTCTTGTAACCAGCAAAGCGTCCAGATTTAACGATCTACATAGTTCACCAGCTTTTTTCTCAAGCTCATGATCGCTTTTACATGTACCAACAATAGATTCAAATTCTTTCAGGTTCGGGGTCAAAAAACTGGCGCCACTATAACGTTTAAAGTCACTTCCCTTGGGGTCGACCAGCACTGGAATTCCCTTAGCTTTAGCCAGTTTGATAAAGTCTTCAACGTGGCTCAGGCTCCCCTTGGCATAATCAGACAAAACCACAACATCTGATTGCCCCAGTGCATTTTTATATAGATCATGTAACGATTCTGCACTTGTAATATCAGTATCACTCTCGTAGTCGAGACGGAGCAATTGCTGGTGTTGGCTTAGTACTCTTAGTTTAGTTACTGTAGAGAAACCCTGTCTTTGAATAAAATTACATTCAACTCCAATTTCTCCTAATTTTGCTGACAATGTGTCTGCGGAACTATCGTCCCCTGTAATACCGATTAGTTGCACAGCAACGCCCAGCGTTCTAATATTCATGGCAACGTTGGCCGCTCCGCCGGGGCGTTCTTCAGTTTTGTACACTTTTACAACCGGAACCGGCGCTTCCGGAGAGATACGGTTTGTATCTCCATATACATATCGATCAAGAATGACATCGCCAACAACCAATACTCGGGCAGTTGAAGAAGGTGAAAAATAGTTGCTCATGTTAGTTTCAAACTCGAAAATTAATTCTATTTATATCTTTATTAAAAACTGAATCTTAACATAGGGAAATTGTCATAGTGTGTAATATGTTTCGCCAAATAATTCAAATAAGCCTCACCCTGGCTCTTTGCTTTGCTCCCTCTGTCAAGGCAGAAGACTACACACCTATTCTGTTTGAGGCTGATTACACCATTCGTATGAAAGGTGCGCAAATAGCCAAAATGACACGTCGATTTTCCCAACAGGATAGCGGTATTTATCAGTATCATTCTGAAACCCGTACTACCGGACTTGTTTCCTTATTCAGAAAAGATCACATAGTTGAAAATAGTAACTGGCAACTGCAGGCTGACAAACTAATACCTATAAACTACTACTATGATCATAGTGGTGGTAAAAAAGATCGCAAGGTGAGTATTTCTTTTGACTGGGAGAACAATCGTATTACCAACTCCATTGATGGTTCATCATGGAAGATGCCTACGTCACCGAATGTTATGGATAAGTTACTTTATCAACTTGCCATAATGTATGACCTCAAAGCAGGCAAAGAATTGCTACAATATACTGTTGCTGATGGAGGTAAGACCAA
>JAJDDH010000415.1 GCA_029260415.1 Phycisphaerales bacterium
CTTCTGGACAAACGTCGCCTCGATGGCCAGGAGCAGGCGCCCCACGATGGCTTTGAGCCCGGCTTCCTCCATGATCTCACGGGCCAAGGCATCGGAGGCTCGCTCGGCGAACTCGATGTGCCCCCCTGGGAGGTAGTAGTAGCCGCCCTGGATATCGCGGCAGAGCAGGACACGCCCAGCGTCCACGATCAGGCCTCGGGCGATGAACTCGGTGTGTGTGCGTCCCATGGGTCTCTCGCTGTGTTCCACGTGGAACGGTGGGGCACCCTACCACTTTCGCTGACCTCGCGCGAAGGGACCCGGGTGTGGGTAGGATTCCCAGGTCACACACGCCCCAACCCGCCTGGAGCCCATCATGAGCAAGGACGAGAGCGGATCCGGCAAGCCCCGGCGTCTGGGACGGGGCCTGAGCGCCCTGGTCCAGACCAGTGTGCCGATCGATCCAACGCCCCGATCCCCTGGCGGGCGTGCCCCGGCGAGTGGCGGTGGTGGGGGGCTTGAGGTGAGCCAGGCTGAGATCAAGCCGCTCCCGGGATCGAAGACCCCAGGGGAGGCGGCGACCTCCGAGTTCCAGTGGTTGGCGGTGGACTCGATCACGCCCAGCCCGTTCCAGCCGCGCAGCTCGTTCGACGGCGAGGCGATCAAGACGCTGGGCGAGTCGATCCGGCGGTCGGGGATGATGCAGCCTCTGGTGGTTCGTCCGGCGTCGGGTGGTCGTAGCGCAGGCTACGAACTGGTCGCCGGCGAGCGGCGCTGGCGGGCCGCGCAGCTGATCGGACTCGAGCGGGCGCCCGCGATCGTGCGTCTGCTCAGCGATCAGGAGGCCGCGGAGCTGGCGCTGGTCGAGAACCTGCAGCGTCGCGACCTGAACGCGATCGAAAGGGGTTTCGCGTTCCGTCGCCTGAGCGATCAGTTCGGGCTGTCGCAGGAGCAGATCGGCGAGCGGGTCGGGCTTGAGCGGTCGAGCGTTGCCAACATCATGCGACTGACGGAGCTTGAGGAGGAGATCCGAGAGCTGATTGCCCGGGACCGGCTCGGCTCCGGGCACGGCAAGGCGCTGCTGGGCTTCGAGCCCGGTGCGGGGCGGATCGAGCTTGCCCGGCGCGCGTGCGAGGAGGGCTGGAGCGTTCGGCGCCTCGAGAGCGAGGCGGCGCCCAGCGCGCGCGGGCACGCGCCGGCGAAGAAGCGGGCGGGTGATGGGGGCGCTCTGTCGCCGGCGCTTGCGGACATGGAACGTCAGCTGAGCAACCACCTGGGCACGCGTGTCAGGCTCAAGACCGACGCGAGCGGGGTGAAGGGCTCGATGATGATCGAGTTCTACGACCTTGACCAGTTTGACGGCCTGCTGGGTCGGATTGGGTACATCTCCCCAATCACGTAAAAACACAGCAGTTCTGGCGTCACACAGCTTTGTGTTGAGTGGTCTGCGAGATGTAATTACTCTATTCTCAGCCCCCCATTCGGACACATGTGTCTGTTGCCATGTGCGCCTAAGTACTGGATCTGCGGTCAGGTTAAGAACCGACCGTGGCTTGAGGAGGCCGAGATATGGCTAAGAAGAAGACGCGTGGGCGGAAGAAGACAACGACGGCTCGGAAACGGAAGACGACCACTCGGGCTCCGAAATCAGGAAAATCACTCGGGACCATGAGCACGAGCGAGCTTGAGCGAGAGTTGTCTCGGCGCCAGGCCGCGGCGCGGCGCCTGGAGAGGCGGCGGGATTCGCTTGCGGAGCAGCTTGAGGCGGTGGATCGTGAGCTGGCGGCGCTCGGTGGTCTGGGGGGGATCAGCATCGGCGGGGTGCGGAAGCGTCCGCGCAACGACATGAATCTGGCCGAGTCGCTGGCGAAGGTTCTCAAGTCGAAGACGATGTCGGTGACGGAAGTTTCGGAGGCGGTGCAGAAGGCCGGGTACCGAACGTCCGCCGCGAACTTCAGGACGATCGTGAACCTGACGCTTATCAAGGACAAGCGGTTCATGAAGATCTCGCGCGGGCAGTACACAGCGGTCTAAGCGGCGCGATCTCATGCGGACAATGAAGCAGCGACCCGGGATCGGGTCGCTGCTTTCGTTTTGCGTCGAGATGTCGCGGGGGGCCCGGGCGCTAGTGCGGGATGGGCTTGGGCGTCAGGTTGGTCGGGCGGTCGAGGTGGAGCAGACGGGCGCCGTCTTCCCAGAACATGCGGAGGTTGGTGTCCTTCATGATGGCGATGGTGTTCGCGTTATCAGAAGGGCGCTTGGCCAGGCTCATCATGGCGGGGCTGGGGTGGCTGCGGATTTTGCCGACATCGCCGGCGTGCTTGACCTGGCCGCTGGAGCAGGCGGTCAGCAGGAGGGCGCCGATCGCGGCGGAGGCTGTGGTGGCGGTGCGTGCGCGACGGTTCATGACAGAGTCTCCTGCGCGGGGTGTTGGGCCTGGAGCGGCGTGTGGTCAGGGAAGCCCGGCACGTGCGGGGGACTGACGGGGCCTGGCGGCGGCCTTGGGCCCGTTGCCGCGAGTGGATTTGTACCGGGCGTGGGGGGCCCGGTCAACAGCCTCTCCCGGTACGCGTGGCGCTCGGGTGGGTTCCGGGGGCAATCTGTGGGTGGATTGGCAATCGGATCGACGGCGGGGGGATGCGGGGGTATCTTGACCCCGGCACGCCGAGCCGCTTTGCGACTCGTCGCTCCGAGGCTGAGTTGTTCGATCCCTTGTTGAACCCTCAGGGAGCCTCTGAATTCGGGCGAAGGGCAGGCCTCAAGGCGAGGAAGTCCGGGACTCGGGGCGGGGCGCCCACCTTGAAGCAGGGTTTTCGGACAGGCCTTATCGGAGCGACGAACGCAGGCGGCTAGGCTTGTCTTTTGCGCCGACACCTTGCTTATCGGACGCGCCGAACCCGCGTTTGCGCTTCATGAGGGGGGCCAAACGCCCGATGACACGCGGATGCACGTGACCCCCATCGGACCCGAGGCGCTGGCGACGAAGGCGCTGAGTTCCGCGATCGACTTCGCGGTCGCCCGCAAGGGGCTGGACCAGGCG
>JAJDDH010000416.1 GCA_029260415.1 Phycisphaerales bacterium
GGACCGCCAAGCTCGGGTCGGTGTTTTTGGTCCGGGTCGGGGTGGAGAGCAGGCCCACCATGACCAGCGCCCCCGCGCCCGCGAGGACCGCCGCGACCAGGATAGAGATCAGCACGGATTTCATGTCAGAGCACGATCACGCGGACGAAGGCCTCGCCGACCATGACGATCAGCAGCACGGGCAGGTGCATGATCGAGGCGAAGAAGACCTTGCGGGCGGCCTTGGTCGTCCGCTCGCGGGCCAGACGGATGCACAGCCAGAGGAACGCCAGCCCGCTCAGGGTCGCGACCGAGAGCGAGACCCACCCGAGCACGCCGGGCATGGCGAAGACGGGGGCGATGGTTGCGCCCACGAGCAGCACGCCGGTGAGCAGCACGACGAAAGCGGTGCGCGCGCCCGAGGGGTCGATGACCGGGAGCATGCGCATCCCGCCGCGGGCGTAGTCCTCGCGGTACATCCACGCGATGGCCATGAAGTGGGGGATCTGCCAGACCATCATGAGGGCGACAAGCGCTAGCCCGCCCGGTTCGAGCAGCGCGCCAGCGCCCTGCATCGGGGCCGCGGCGGTCCAGCCGATCAGCGGGGGCAGCGCGCCCGGGATCGCGCCCACCAGGGTGGACCACGCGCTCGAGGGCTTCATCGGGGTGTACCACAGGACGTACGAGATCACGCACATCAGCGAGACACCCGCGGGGATGGGGCCGCAGGAGAAAAGCAGGATGAGCGCGCCCACGATGCTCAGAAGCAAGCCCAGCCAGAGGATGGTCGTGGGGGGGACGCGCCCGGCCGGGATCGGGCGCGAGCAGGTGCGCTTCATCAGCGCGTCGCGGGGGGCTTCGTACCACTGGTTGAGGGCGTTGGCGCCCGAGGCGCTCAGGGCCGTGCCCAGCAGCGTGCCGCCCGCGGTGATCGCGAGCGTCCAGACGGGCATCGCCTCGTGGGCCAGCGCTGAGAGCGCAAAGCCGACGAGCGCGGTGATCGTCACCAGGCGGGTGATCCCGGGCTTGGTGGTCTCGATCAGCGCCCGCAGGTTCGCGCCCGACTCGCGCGGCTCAACCTTGGTGATCAGAAAGCCGGAGTTCTGGCTCACAGGAGGCTCCCGGTCTTGCCCGGCAGGAAAAGATCCCGCGAGGCAGGAACCGAGTCTAGGCGGATCGCTGGGTCAGGGGGCGCTCTTGGCGGGCACGCCCAGGTCCGCCCAGACCGGGAAGTGGTCGCTGGGGAACTCGCCCCCAGCGGGCGGGTGGCGCCAGACCCCGGAGCGGATCGGGCGGAGCGAGCTCGAGGGCAGGACGTAATCCACCCGGAGGCGGAAGCGGGACGTGTCGTCCGGGTCGAGGCCCTCGATCTCGACCTCGCTGACCGGGGCGGGCGCCGGGGCGACGCGCTTGGAGGCGAGCAGCAGTCTCCCGACCGGGTTGTACAGCGAGCTGCCCTCGTCCGGGTCGGCGTTGAGATCGCCCACGATCACGAAGTGATGGCCCGGGGCCAGCCCGCCCGGCTTGCCCGCGTCGTCGATGAGGTACTCCGCGTCCTCGATGTAGTCCGCCCAGAAGCGGATCTCGTCGTGGTTGCGCCGCTTGTTGCGTCCCTCCGGGCCGTCGAAGGCGGGGGGGGTCGGGTGGGCGCACAGGACATGAACCACCTCGCCCCCGGGGAGTGAGACGGGCACGTCCCAGTGGCTCTTGGAGCTGAGCCGCATCCGGTCGGCGACCTCCTCGCCGTACCACGCTTCGCCCGTCTCGGGGACGATCGGGCGGAGGGCGCCGGGCATGTACGACCAGGGGAAGAGGCGGAAGGTGCGGACACGGTCGCGCTCGATGGTGAGGCGTGGATCGACGAGCAGGGCCATGGCGTACTGCCCGGGGAAGGTCCCGAAGCCCCACGCGTCGCCGCCGAAGGCGCGACCGGCGTCGGTCTGTCGGGCCGGGGAGCCGTCCTCGTTCGCGGGGTCCACCGGCGGGTAGGTGTTGATCACCTCGCCCGAGCGGTCCAGATCGTGCCCGCTGGGGAAGCCCGTGTTGGGGCGGGCCATGAACGTGTTGTACGTGATCGGCTTGAGCCCGGGCGCCTGGGGCACGCTGAGGAACCGCTCGACGAAGCGGCGGGCGTTCTGGCCGGGCTGGGCGCCGGCCTCGACGTCCGGGCCCTCGGGCGTGTCGTAGGCGATTTCGTTGAGCAGGATGATGTTGGGGCGGATGCGCTGGATGATCTCGGCCGCCCGCTTGAGGCGGGGGTGCTCCGGATTCATGAGATCGCTCGTGCGGACGTCCTCGAGGTTGAACGTGGCGACCCGGATGGGGGTCTCGCCCGACGCGGCGGCACGAGAGCCCGGCAGTCCGAGCACAGAACAGGCGAGGATCAGCGTGAGAACGGGGTGAAATCTCATGGGCGTATTCTCCCTTTCCCGGGCGTCGCGCGGATCGGGTGTGACGATAGACTCTATAGAGCGACGCCCCGCGTCGATCCCGTCCCGGTAGCTCAGCTGGATAGAGCAGCGGACTTCTAATCCGCAGGTCGAAGGTTCGAATCCTTCCCGGGATGCTTGCGCGCTCGCTCCGCTATCCTGTGGCCCGACCCAGGAGTGACCCATGCCGCGTATCCGCCGACGTCTTGCCCTGCTCACGCTCGCCCTCACGCCGGCCCTGGCCCTGGCCCAGGGGCGGGCCCCGGTCCGCGCGGGCACGCAGTCGGACGTCAGACTCACGGCGCCCGCGAGCGACGAGATGTTTTCATTCGTCGTCTTCGGTGACCGGACGGGCGGGCCCCGGGCGGGGATCAAGATCCTGGAGGACGCAGTCGAGATGGCCGGCTGGCTCGACGCGGACTTCGTGATGATGGTCGGCGACATGATCCAGGGGTACAGCGGCGAGCGGTCCTGGCTCAACGAGAAGGACGAGTTCAAGGGGATCATGAACCGTCTTGGTCGCCCGTGGTACCCGGTCGCGGGCAACCACGACGTGTACGAGCGCCCGCACACGCCCGAGGGGCATGTCGCGCTCTACAAGCAGCACTTCGGGCCGTTGTATTACTCGTTCGACCACAAGTGGGCGCATGTCAGCGTGCTGTTCAGCGACGAGTCGATGAGCTTCAGCAACCCGAGCGAGGACCAGAACATGTCGCGCGAGCAGCTCGAGTGGCTGCGGAGCGACCTGGCCTCGACCGACGCTCAGCGGCTGTACGTGTTCATCCATCACCCGCGATGGGTGCAGCGGTACAGCGGGTCGAACTGGGACGAGGTTGAGGCGGTGCTGCAGGCCGACGGTCGCCCGGTGACGGTCTTCGCGGGGCATATCCACTACCTGCGCGACGACGGCAAGAATGGCAACATCCAGTACTACACCATGGGCGTGACCGGCGGGCACGCGCCCGACAGCCACGAGGCGGGCGCCTTCCACAACATCGCGCAGATCAACGTCCGGCGCGACGGCGACTCCATGGCGGTCTTCCCCGTCAAATCGATCCGCACGCCCGCTGACTTTCCCGGGCTGCTGTGGGACGAGATGGGCAGCTTCCGAAACTCGGCCTGGGCGACGCTGGCGGGCGAGGCGGTCATTGCGCCTGAGCCCGGGCGGCGGAGCGAACTGACGCTGACGCTGCACGGCGCCGAGGACACGGACCTGCCCTACAGCGCCGCGATCGACGCGGGCGAGGGGTGGGAGCTGTCCCAGCGGGTCTTCCGGGGCGTGCTGGGCGCGGGGCAGACGCTGAGGATCCCGATCCAGGTCACGGCGCCGAGGCTGAGCGAGGCGCGACCTGGCCTGCAGGTTTCGGTGCGGGCGCGGTACCCGCTGGCGGCAGAGCAGGAGCAGGCGGTCATGCGCCGACTGGACATCCCTGTGCGTGTCGAGGGGCTGGTCGCCAAGAGCGCGGCGAGCTCGACGGAGAACGGCGTGCTCCGCCTGAACGGTCGCTCGGCGGTCCGCGTCGATCTGCCCGAGCCGCGCGAGCAGCTCACGCTCGAGTTCTGGGCGACCGGGCGGACGCCCGTCGGGCGGGCGGGCGCCGTAACCAAGACGGAGAACTCCGCGTTCGGGATCTTCTGGTCCGACGGCACGGGCAACGACAGCACGCTGCCCACGGCCTACCTGCACACCAGATCCGGGTACCTCACGCTGCCCGCCAGCGAGCCCTGGGCCTGGAACGAGTGGACGCACCTGGCGCTGACGTTTGATGGGAACACGGCGCGGTTCTTTGTCAACGGGCGGTTGCAGTCCGAGGCCCCGGCGCAGGCGAGCCGCACGTTCAACGCGCTGCCGATGTACATCGGGGCGGACGTGGACCGCAACGCGGCGCCGACGAGCTACTTCACAGGACAGATCGACGAGGTGCGCGTGTCGGACGTCGCCCGGTACACGGGCGACTTCGCGCCCGCCCACTCGTTTGCTCGTGATGACCGGACCGTGCTGCTGATGCACTTTGACGAGAGGTCGCACGGCGTCTTCCCCGACGACTCGGGGCATGGGCGCCATGCCTGGGCGGTCGGCGGGGCGGTCATCGAGCGCGAGCAGCGCTAGCGACGAGCCACGCCTGGGCCTTGGGCAGGTAGGGCTCGAGCTCGGTGGGCAGTCGTTTGAGCCCGCGGCGCAGCGCCTTGTACACGGCGTACTCGAGCGATTCCTGCATGCGCTGCTCGACCGCGGGCGTGACGTTGAGGCGTTCGCGGCGCATGGTCTCGATGGAGAACCGCCAGGCGTGGTACTCCTCGAGGCAGCGGGGGGTGTAGGCGCCAAGCCCGATGGCGTGGTGCCCGATCTCGTGGAGGAAGACCGCCGCGGACATCGGGCCGCGCGGGCGGGGGGCCTCGATGAGGTTGGAGATCGTGCCGTCGGCGTAGGTAACCTGCCAGGCGACGCCAGACATGCTGGTGCGCCACTTGCGGACGCGGACGCTGTGCTCGCGGAGCATGCGCTTGGTGATCTCGTCGTACTTGTCGCGCATGGGCGACTGGCGCGGAGGGGCCTTGGGCGCCTGACGCGGCTCAGGGCGCGGCGCGGCGATCGCTGCCGGCCTGCGCCTGCGCTTGAGCCTTGGTTCGAGGATGTCCCAGAGGGTCAGCACGCGGGGTCGCTCCTGCCGATGAGCCTGGCGCCGGGCGCGAGGGCGCGTCC
>JAJDDH010000417.1 GCA_029260415.1 Phycisphaerales bacterium
CGACGCGCCCGTCAAGAAGAAGCGCCGCCGTCGGCGCGGCGGTCGCAGGCGGCGCAAGTCGGGCGACGACCCCGACTCGTCCGACACCAACGCCTCGGACTCCCAGCCCCGCGAGACCGCCGACTCACAGGAATCCGAACCGAGCGACAGCGACGAGCCGCGCGAGGGCGACGAGTCGGGCGAAGGCGCCCCCAAGAAGAAGCGACGCCGCCGGCGGGGCGGGCGCGGACGCTCCCGCTCAGGCGAGCGTGAAGGCGACACCGACGCCCCGCGCGACGAGCAATCCGACGAGTCCCGCGACCAGTCCCCCGACGCCTCGGACAACGAGGACTCCCGCGAGAACCAGGGGGACGAACACAGCGAGGACCACGACGGCGCTCCCAAGAAGAAGCGCCGACGCCGGCGCTCGCGCAAGAAGACCTCGAGCACAGGCGACAACGGGCAGGGCGAGCAGGCCCCCGAGCCAGTCAGCGAGAAGCCCGCGCCCAAGCCCAACTCCGCCGCCGAGCCCAAGGCCCCGCCGCGCGGGCTCTACGCCCGGGGGCGTCGCAAGCTCAGCGCCAGCGAGCTGTCCAACATCTCGAAAGACGACTGACGGACCCCGATCATGCCCGAGCCGGACACACGCCGCCTGATCATCCTCGGCTCCACCGGGTCCATCGGCGTGCAAACGCTCGACGTCGTCGCCCATCTCAACACCCTCGCCGACCGGGGCGAGCACGCGACCCGCTACGAGGTCGTCGCCCTCGCCGCCGGACGCAACGCGGATCTGCTGCGCGCACAGGCCTCGAGGTTCAACGTCGGCGCGATCGCGTTGGCCGATGACCAGATCGACGCGCCCAGCGCCTGGCGCCGGGGTGAGGACGCCGCCGCGTCGATTGTGCGCGAGCTCGACGCGGACCTGGTCGTCTCCGCCATGGTCGGCGCCGCGGGCCTGCCCGCCACCCTCGCCGCCGCCCTGCGCGGCCTCAACATCGCGCTGGCCAACAAAGAATCCCTCGTGACCGCGGGCGCCCTGGTCACCCGCGCCGCCCAGAGCTCGGGCGCCGCCCTGCTCCCGCTCGACTCCGAGCACTCCGCCCTCTGGCAGTGCCTGACGGGCCTCTCGACCGACACCGCCCTGACCCCCCCGCTCGCGAGTCCGCCCGAGGGCGTGCACAGGCTCATCCTCACCGCCTCGGGCGGGCCCTTCCGCGACTGGCCCGCCGACCGCATCGCCGGCGCCACACGTGCGCAGGCCCTCGCCCACCCCACCTGGGACATGGGCCCCAAGATCACCATCGACTGCGCCTCGATGACCAACAAAGCGCTTTAGCTCATCGAGGCCCACTGGCTCTTCGGCGTTGGCTCCTCCCAGCTCGGCGTGCTCGTCCACCCGCAATCGATCGTCCACTCCATCGTCGAGACCCGCGACGGCTCGCAGCTCGCCCAGCTGGGCACGACCGACATGCGCACCCCCATCCAGGTCGCGCTCACCCATCCCCACCGCGCCCCCGCGCCCGCGCCGCGCCTCGATCTGGCGTCGGTCGCGCGCCTGGACTTCGAAGCCCCCGACCCGGACCGCTTCCCAGCGCTCGCCCGCGCGTCCGAAGTGATCGATCGCGGGGGCATCGCGGGCGCCGTGTTCAACGCCGCCAACGAGGCCGCCGTCGAGGCGTTCCTCGATGAAGGCTCGTCGCTGCCCTTCGGCGCGATCGCTGAGCTCGCGGGCGCCGCGCTCGACGAGCTGGGCTCGGGCGCGCTGGGCAGCCTGGACGACGCGCTCGCCGCGGACGCCGAGGCGCGCCGGTTCGTCGCCCGGAAGCTCGTGGAGGTCTGAGTTGGCGCGTCGCCCGGGTCCACAGGCACAAGGCTCGCCCGAGCAACGCGCCCGCGCCGCGCTCGACGCCGGTCGCGCGGACGAGGCGATCGCCCTCGCCCGACGCCTGACCCAGAAGGACCCAAAGAACGCGCCCCTTGCCGCGATCCTCAGCCAGGCCCTGCTGCGCGGAGGCGAGCCCGAGCAGGCCCTGTTCGCCGCGGACCGTGTCGACAGCCTCGAGACGAGGCTGCTCTCGATCCGAGCCCTCCGAGCGCTCAAACGCCACGACGAGGCGCTCACACGGGCGGAGTCCCTCCTCGCCGCCCATCCCGACAACCCCGACGCCATCGAGTCCTGCGCCTCCTGCCTGAGCGCCCTCGGACACCCGGAGGCCTCGCTCAAGCACCTCCGCGCCGCCTCCGCGTTGGCGCCCCAGGACGCCAGCCGCGCCCTCGCCCTCGCCGCGGCGCTGTTGGAAACCGGTCGCGCCCGCGAGGGCGTCGCCGCCATCGGGGGTGTCGCGATGAAGCACCCGACCGCCCCAGCCCTGCTCGCCGCGTTTGCCTCGGCGCTCAACTTCTCCGACCAGGCCTCGCCCGGGTACGTCGCCGAGGCGCACCGCGCGTTCGGTCGCGCCCTCGAACGCACGACCCCGCCCCTGCCCGCACCAAAGCCCGGCGCCAACACCGAGCGCCCGCTCCGCGTCGGGATCGTCTCGCGCGATCTGCACCGCCACTCGTGCGCGTACTTCCTCGAGCCCCTGCTCGCGAATTTGAACCCCGAACAGATCGAGACGACCTGCTACTCGCTGGGCTCGATCACCGACGACTTCTCCCGCCGACTGCGGGCATCATCCGGGCGCTGGCGTGACCTGCCGTCCGCCCAGCCGACGGACATCATCCAGCAGATCCGGCGCGACGAGATCGACGTGCTCATCGAGCTCATGGGCCTCAGCGGCGGCGTCCGCCTCGCCATCCTCGCCGCCCGCCCCGCCCCCCTGCAGCTGACCTACCTCGCCT
>JAJDDH010000418.1 GCA_029260415.1 Phycisphaerales bacterium
GAGTCCATCGCGGACTGCTGGGCCTTGGCGAACTTGCTCGTCGCGATCATCTGCATCGTGCGCGTGATGCGCTTGATGTTCCCGACCGCCTTCATCCGCTTCTGAATCTCGCGTGATTTGCCCATAGGACGCGATCGTAGGCGTTCTCCGGCGTCGCGGACCGCTTGGACCTCAGGTTGTGACCCGCCGGCGACTTACAGGATACACGGGTTGTGTTTGGGCTCTGTCGCAGCGGGTCGAAAATGTAAAGCAAGCTTGACATAATGTCAAGGAGTCTTTACAGTTGGACGATCGGACATGCGGGAGGCGACGCGAGCGGTGGAGAACCAGATCAGGGCATTGCGGGGGGGGCTGGGGTGGTCGCAGGGCGAGCTGGCAAAGCGCCTCCGGGTCTCGCGTCAGACGGTCAACGCGATCGAGACGGGCCGCTACGACCCGAGCCTGCCGCTGGCCTTCAAGATCGCGCGGCTCTTTGAGCGGCGGATCGAGGAGATCTTTGAGGACCGGGGCGACAAGGCCCCGGGGGAGGACGCGTGATGGACGAGCGGCGCGAGCCAGAGCGGGGGGCGAGTTGTCGCCAGCGGTCCCGGGCGGTGCTGGCGTGGTCGCTGGTGGCCGCGGGGGCGCTGATCGCGTCCTCGGCGTTGCTCGTGTCGCGCGAGTGGGGGACGGGGCTCGGTCTGGTGATCGCGTTGGCGCCGGTGCTGCCGTTCGTGGGGATGTTCTTTGCGCTGCGCCGCTCGATGGCGCTGCTCGACGAGATGCAGAAGAAGATCCAGCTCGAGGCGCTGGCGCTGTGTGTCGTGCTCGCGTCGGTGATCTGTGTGGTGATCGGGCAGCTGCAGAAGCTCGGGATCGGCTCGGGGCTGGACCTCTCGATGGGCTGGGTCGCGATCGCGGGCTCGTACATCGCGTCGTACCTGCTGGTGAGATCTCGGTACAGGTAAAGGAGGCATCGCGTGTGCAGAATCCGTGAATCGTTCGGTCCTGGCGTTGTGGGGTACCTGCTGGGCGCCCTCGCGGTTGTTGCGGTGGTCACGCTCGCCGTGCTCGCGGGCAACGCGGGGATCATGCTCTGGCGCGACGCCCGGATCGTGAACCTGTGGGGCGAGTCGCAGTGGGACATCGGGCTGGCGGTGATGCTCGCCGTGCCGCTCATCCCGGGCTGCGGCGTCTACGCGACGCGCCGCCGGCGCTGTCGCCTGTAGTCACCCGCCCAGCACGAGCCCGTCGTGCGCCAGGGCCAGGCCCTCGGGCAGCGTGTCGTTGGTCTTCGCGTGCGCCAGGTCGTGGCTCATGTGCACGAACCAGGTCGAGTCCGCGCCGACGCGCTGGGCGATGTCCGTCGCCTGATCCAGCGTGAGGTGTGTTGGGTGATGGCGGACGCGCAGGGCGTCGAGCACGAGCGTGCGCAGGCCCCCGAGCACGGGCCAGCTCTCGGGCGGGATCTTGGACACGTCCGTGCAGTAGGCGAGCGGCAGGATTCCCGCGGGGTCCAGCTCCGCTGGCGCGTCCAGGCGGAAGCCCAGGACGGGCAGGCGCCCGTGCAGCAGGCGGATGGGCGTGACGCGGAGGCCGAACAGGTCGAGCGGGGCCTCGGGCTCGAGGCGGTGGGCGATGAGCGTCGCGATGAACGAGTCCTGCACGTTGGACCGCTTCTCAAAGATGTGCTTGTAAACCCGGCGCAGGTGCTCGAGCGTGTGGTCCTCGGCGTACACGTCCACGGGCGCGTTCATCGTCACGTTGAACCGGCGCACCTCGTCGAGCCCGAAGGTGTGGTCCACGTGGTTGTGCGTGAAGAGGATCGCGTCGAGCCGGTCGAGGCGGGCCCGCAGGGCCTGCTGGCGCAGATCGGGCCCGGCGTCGAGCAGGATCACGCGGTTCTGACCGCCCGCGTCGGTGAAGCGGAGCGCGGCGCTGGTGCGCAGGCGGCTGTCGCGGGGATCGGTCGAGGCGCAGACATCGCAGTCGCACCCGATGGTGGGAACGCCCGCGCTGGTGCCGGTGCCGAGGAACTCGAAGTGCACGCGGAAGGTTAGGGGCAGCCGAACGCGAAGCTGGTCAGGAAGGCGATGATGTCGCTGGCGTCCAGGACGCCCACGGGCGGGGCCAGGTCGGCGATCGGGTCGCCGCTGGAGAACCCGACGAGGAACGCGAGCACGTCCGTGATGTCGATCACGCCCAGCGGCTCGGCGATGTCAGCGAGTGTGCAGCTGACAAAGCACGTCGCCTCGTAGACCTGGAACTGGTCCATCGCCGCCTCGAGCACGGAGTTGTTCGGGTTGTCCGAGACCGAGAAGCGGGCGGCGAACCGGTCGTTGATCTCGATGTAATCGCCCAGCTGGACGCTCTGCTTCACCCACATCTCGCTGCTGGCGGTGACGCTCTCGATCTGGGTCCAGGTCTCACCGGCGTCGTCGGAGACCTCGACGACCAGCGCGTCGTCGTCGCCCGAGTTGTTGGTGATCCAGCGGGCGTAGGAGAACGTCGGGCTGGTCATCGCTGAGAGATCGAGCACGGGCGAGGTGAGGCGGGTGGGCCCCCCGTCCACGTCGTCGTTAACCGCGTTGCCCGTGAGCCAGCAGCGCCCCGAGAGGTCGTAGTCGGCCTGCGGCGCGCCCGGGATGCCGACCAGCGGGATCCCGATCTCCCACTCGCCCGTGAGCAGGGAGATGTGGTTGTCGATCTGCCAGTTCGATTCCGACTCGGTCTCGAAGTCATAGTTGGCGGCAAAGACGATCGTGTGCCCCACCAGCGTGGTGTACGGATCACCAGGCGCGGCGCGGGGGTCGAAGTACACCAGGCCCGCGGTGTCCTGCGCGGTCACAAAGTAGTCCACCGATCCGCTGCACGAGACGGGCGGGAACACGCCCTCGTAGGTCGCCTGTCCGACCTTGCTCATCGCGACGATCTGCTCGCCCGAGCCATCGTTGACGTGCAGGCGGACGGTAAAGGGATCCAGCGTGACACCCGCGTCGGCGCCGATGACAACGCGGAGGGTGTCCCCGCCGTCGGGCGAGATCGCGCCGGGCCTGCCGAACGGGTAGCTGAACGTGAGGCTCAGCGGGACGCACACGCCCTGCGGTTGATTGAGCGCGTCCTGGAGCGCGGGCAGGTGGATGGCGGTGCCCTGGTTGCCGTTGGTGTTGCACCCGGCGTGCGTGTGGATGCCGATGGCCATCCCGGTGGACTCGTCGATGACGGGCGAGCCCGAGTTGCCGCTGGTCGTGTCGGCGGCGTACTTGACCGTCGTGCTTGTGACGGACAGGTACGGCCCGGCGTGGGCTTTCTGGGCGTGGTTCCACGACGCGGGCACGGGCGAGGACGTCGATCCGAACCCGGTGATGCTGATCGACTGGCCCGCGACGGTGGGCGCACTGGCGGCGAGCTGGAACGAGGCGCCCTGCGCCGCGAGCGGTGTGAGCCCGGTGTTCGAGTTGCTGAACACCCCGAACGTGGCCCAGTCGCCCCCCACCCCAGCGTTGCCCGTGGTCTGGATCGAGACGGGATCGACCGGGTACTGGTCTTCGGGCGGGGGCGCGACGGGGTTGCCCGCGCTGTCCGAGAGTGGGACGTTGAACTGGACGACCTGGTTGTTGGCCGGCCCGCAGTGCCCGGCGGTCAGCAGGCAGTTCGAGCGGTCGTTGAAGAGCCACGCCGTGCACGAGACGGGCATGATCCGGGCGATCCGCGTGTCGAACGAGAGGGCCCGGTCATCGACGGTGCCGCACAGCGAGCGGGGCTGGGCGCGCCACTCCCCGGCGACCACGCCGACAATCTCGACCCGCGCCGGGCCCGTCTCGGGCGAGGCGAAGAGCTCGACGAGGACCTGGTCGCCGTTGAAATACGCGCTCATGCCCGCCCACTGACGGGCGGATCGGGCGTCCAGATACTGCACCGCGCCGTCCTGGAGCGAGGTGATCGCCAGGTAGGAACGCTCGGGCGTGCCCACGTCACCCGGGAGATGGAGCTCCCCGAACCGCACGCGGATGTACGGCGCATCGTCGGCGCCGACCTGGGCGCTGAACACACGCTGCATGTCGCCCGCGCCGGGAGTTGCGCGCCGGTCCCCCGAGTCCACGGAGACCGCGACCATGCGCTCGGGGAAGCTCAGCGGCGCGACGTCCTCGAGCACGGGCTCGGGCGGGGGCGCTGGCGTGCCTGCGCTTGAGGGATCGGGGGTTGCGGTCAGCGCCAGCAGGGCGACCGCGGCGAGCGTCGTCAGCATCGGGAGTTCCTAAGCCCGGATCGGGACCCGGGTCTTGAACGGAGCCTGGGGGTGTCCAGCCAGGGGGCGCGTTCCTTGTTTCGTCGGCCGGATCGCCATCCAGAGACCAGACGCTACCGGACCTGCGCTCGTCTGGCAAGCCAAAACGCCCGCGGGACGGGCGAATCACGCCGTGGGCGGCGCCGAGCGAGCGGGCTGCCGTTCCCCGCGGCGCAGGGTCCGAGAACCGCCCGGAGCTGCCGGGGTGCAGACGCGGACGGACCGGTTACGGGCAGCCATCGCCGAACGCGGACAGGAACGCCAGGACATCGGAGAAGTCGAACGTGCCCACGGGCAGCGCGTAGTCCGCGGCCGGGTCCATCGAGCCGAACGCGGTCAGGAACGCGAGCACGTCGGAGAAGTCGAGCGTCCCGAAGGGCTCGGCCAGATCAGCGGGGCAGTTGTTCTCGCAGTCGTCGGGCGTGCCGTTCATGTCCGAGTCGGTGCACGACGTGCCCGGGCCGCACCAGTCACCACCGGCGACGGCGCAGTCACCCGAGGAGAGCGTGATGCAGCCCCCGCCCGGGAAGGAGCAGGCGCCCTGGGGCTCGGGGCAGGTGGTGGAGGCGCAGTCGGTCCCGTCGCCCTGGAAGGCGCCGTTCATCGCGGCGCACTCGTCGGGCGTGAGCCCGTCGGCGCAGGAGCCATCGGGCAGGCAGCAGGCGCCCACGGGGAAGCAGACGTGCGTGGCGCAGGTGGTGCCCACGCCGCCGGGGATACCCCCGACCAGGTTGCAGTCGGATTCGGTGAGATCGAGGCATCCGCCGGTCTCTTCGAAGCAGCAGGCCTGGGTGGGCTGCTCGCAGACGACGTCCTCACAGGTGGTGCCGTCGCCGGCGTAGGTGCCGGCGCACGCGGCCTCGGTGGTGACGCTGCAGTCGCCATCGACACAGCACGCGCCGAAGCCTGGCCCGCAGCTCAGGCTGGACCAGAACGCCTCGAGCCCCCAGTCGCCCGAGGGCTGGAAGATGCCAAGGTCGCTGAACCGGTTCCACCCGCCCAGGAACCCGCAGTCGACCGCGAAGAGCCAGTTGTTGGTTGGGGAGCTCAGGCCGTTGGTGTCGGTGGTGGGGAACGCGTTGGAGCTCTGGGGGGGCGCGGAGAAGCATGGGTTCTGGGTCTGGTTGTTGTGCTGATCGATCCGGAACCCAACGGTGAAGGAGTTCGTCCCCGAGGTGTTGGTGATGATGATCTGCTCCGGGTCGCCCGGGTCCACAGAGACCTGGATCTCGGTGCCCCCGTTGCCGGGCGGCATGACCAGGTGCTGGAGGATCAGCCCGTCGGACGAGAACTCGGCGACGAGCGAGCCGGTATCGGGCGGCCCGTCCCAGACCAGGATGGACCACTCGGTGATGGTGGAGACGGTGGCGCCGACCGTGGCGAACAGGCCGTTGATCTGCTCGATCTTGATCGGGAAGGCCGAGGGCGGCAGGACGTACTGCGCCGCCATGATCTCGGTCTCGGCGAACCCGCCCTGCGCGTTGTACGCGCCGGGGTCGAGGTTGTTGACATAGGCGGCTCGCTCGATGCAGCCCCGAGAGCCGAACCCGCTGAACTCCTCGTCGAAGATGCGCTGGCCCATCGTTGAGGTGTTGATGACGTCGATGCGATCGAGCTGCACGTGCTCGGCGCGGATTCGAGGACCCTGCTGCACCTCGACGCCCGTGATCCGGCCGCTGGGCTCGGTCACGAACGCGACGCGCTGAGACGCGACCTGCGCCGAGGCGAAGGGGACCAGGGCGGCGCCGGCGGTGGCGCACGCGGCGATCGAGGCGAGTCGGTTCGGGCGGGGCATGATGTCACTCTCCATAGGCGTGGACGACCGGCGCGATCGTCGCCGCACCATCATGACGAAAAACGCCCACGCTGCACAGGGCCATTCGCTCAGATGGGCCGATCAGTTCCCGACCCCGCCCGGGCGCCCGGTCCGAGAAGGTGGCGCCGGGAGGTGCTCAGCCGCGGCGGGCGCCTAGCCGATCCGCTCGCCCTTGAGATCGCGGCTCATCAGCATCGAGATCGCCCGCAGCGGGTCGAGCTTCTCGAACAGGACCGCGTGGACCGCCTGGGTGATGGGCATCTCGACGCGGTACTTGCCCGAGAGGTCCGCGACCGATTTGCTCGTCGCGACGCCCTCGACCACGAAGGGTGAGGCCTCGAGGTACGCCGTCAGGTCCTGGCCCTTGCCCAGGGCCTCGCCGCAGGAGCGGTTGCGCCCTTCGGGGCAGAAGCAGGTGGTCGCCAGGTCGCCCACGCCCGCGACTCCGAAGAACGTCTCGCGGCTGGCGCCCATCGCCGAGCCGAGGCGTGCGATCTCCGCCAGGCCCCGGGCCAGCAGCGCGCTCTTGGCGTTGTAGCCCGCGTTGAGCCCGTCGATGATGCCCGCGGCGATCGCGATCACGTTCTTGGTCGCGCCCGCCAACTCCACGCCCAGCAGGTCCGGGTTGGTGTACACCCGCATCCAGCTCGAGCTGAAGAGTTCTTGCACGCGCTGGGCAAAGTCCGCGTCGTCGGACGCCGCGGTCATGGTCGCGGGCAGCTGACGGACCAGCTCGGTCGCGATGGTCGGGCCCGAGAGGCAGGCCAGGGGTCGGGGCGGGCCGTCCGGGTCGTCGCCCCCGGGGCCCTGCATGACGTCGGCGATGATCTGAGTCGGTCGCAGCAGCGTCCCGTTCTCGATGCCCTTGGAGACGCTGATGACGCCCGCGCCCTGGGGGACGAGCGGGCGCAGGCGAGTCCAGGTCTCGCGGAGGAACTGGACCGGGACCGCGGAGACGATGATGTCCGCGCCCCGGAGGGCGTCGGCGTCGCTCAGCGCCACACGGATCGAGGCGGGCAGGGCCAGCTCGGGCAGGCGGGGGCTGCGCCGGGTCTGGGCGAGCACGCCCGATTCGTCCTCGTCGTGCCCCCAGCAGACCACCTCGGCGCGTCGGTCGTCTTCGCCTGCCAGCATCGCGGCACAGACCAGGCCCATCTGCCCGATGCCCAGGACCGCCACGCGGGGAAGATTCCCGGGCGGGGTGGGGTTGGGCGTGGACGCGTTGGGTGGGGTTGCCATGAGACCTTCTTGGGAGCGGGCAGGGCGGATTCGGGCCTGATCGGGGTTCGGACGGGGTGAACCGGGGGGCGCCCCGACGCGTAAGCGTAGCGGCGCGGACGTTTACGCGCGGCGCTAGAGTTTCTGCCGCCCGCTCTGGGCGGCTGTTGGTGGTTGTACGACGAGAAGCGGGCCCGAGGCCCACGGAGCGATGATCCATGACCCAGGCCGCGACCCACACGCACGGGCACGACCACGATCACGACCACACGCACGAGGACGGCGCGTTCGAGTGCTGCTCCCACCACGAGATGGAGATCGATCGCTACATCGTTCTCTACCTAGTGGGCGGCGTGCTGGCCATGGTCAGCTGGATCGCCTCCAAGATGGGCGTGACCGACCAGATCGCGGTCCTGCCCGCGGTCATCGGGTCGCTGCTGCTCGCGGCGCCCCTGTTCATCGCCGCGGCGGGCGAGCTGCTCAAGCGGCGCATCTCCAGTTCGTCGCTTGCCGCGCTGGCAATCCTCGCGGCCATGGCGATCGGCGAGTTCATCACCGCCGCGTTCCTTGCCTTTGTCCTGCTCGTTGCTGACCAGATCGTGCGGCGCACCGCCTTCGGCGCCCAACAGGCGATCGAGGCGCTCATCGGGCTGACGCCCGACGTCGCCCGCCTTGTCGGGGAGGACGGCGCCGAGTCCGAGGTTTCGCTCTCGTCCATCGCCGTCGGGCAGACCGTCCGCGTCCGCGCGGGCGAGAACCTGCCCGTGGACGGCAAGGTCATCACCGGACGCTCCACCATCAACCAGGCTTCGCTCACGGGCGAGGCGTTGCCCGTTGAGGTGGACAGCGGGGCCGACGTCTACGCCGGCACGAGCAACCTGACGGGCACGATCGATCTCCGCGTCACGCAGGTGGGCGAGGACACCACAATCGGCAAGGTAACCACCCTCATCCGCGAGGCGGAGAACTCCAAGACCCCGCGCCAGATGCTCATCGAGCAGG
>JAJDDH010000419.1 GCA_029260415.1 Phycisphaerales bacterium
TCCGTCGAGCTCAAGGAACTCGGTCGCGCCAAGAAGATCATCGTCACCAAGGACGCGACGACGATCATCGAAGGGGCGGGCAAGAAGAAGGACATCACCGCACGGGCCGACCAGATCAAGGCCCAGCACGAGAAGTCCACCAGCGACTACGACCGCGAGAAGCTCATGGAGCGCCACGCCAAGCTCACCGGGGGCGTCGCGATCATCAACGTGGGCGGCGCGACCGAGATCGAGATGAAGGAGCGCAAGGACATGGTCGACGACGCGCTGCACGCCACCCGCGCCGCGGCCAAGTCCGGCTACGTCCCCGGGGGCGGCGTCGCCCTGCTCCGCACCATCGACGCCATCACCGCCGCCCAGTCCAAGGCCAAGGGCGACGAGAAGCTGGGCTTCGACATCGTCCGCAAGGCCGTCGAGGCCCCCGCCTGGCAGATCGCCCACAACGCTGGCTTCGACGGTGATCTGGCCGTGCAGAACGTGCTCGACGAGTCGGGCGCCTTCGGGCTCAACGCGGGCACGGGCGAGTACGAGGACCTGGTCAAGTCGGGCATCATCGACCCCGCGCTCGTCCCCCAGACGGCGCTCACCCACGCGTGCTCCGTCGCCGGGCTCATGCTCACGACGGACGTGATGGTGTCGGACCTGAAGGAAGACACGAAGCCCGCCGTCGGCGCCGTCAGCTGACCCTGATCACCAAGAGAGACCACCGAGCCCGGGCCGGAAACCGCCCGGGCTCGATTCCACACGACCAAGGAGCCTCACATGGGCAAGATTCTCAAATCCAGCGGCGGCAAGCGCGGCAAGTTCGACGGCGGCTCAGTCCCCAAGGCCAACATGAAGGCCGGGTTCGACAAGCACGCCCGGGTCATCAACCCGAACAGCAGCCCCGTGATCAAGGACGCCGCGCCCGAGGCCGAGCCAAACTCGACCGACGCCAAGGACGCCGCGGTCAAGCAGGACTAAACGCAGAGGAGAGAGGGACGGGGCAATGGGTAGGGCCCCGTTCACTCTGAACTCAACGAGCCCCGGCGGGAGACCGGCGGGGCTCGATTCATGCCTACGACCCGCGACTATTACGAGGTTCTCGGCGTCGAACGCACCGCGGACGGCGAAGAGATCAAACGCGCCTACCGCCGCCTGGCGATGAAGCACCACCCGGACCGCAACCCGGATGATGCCGAGGCCGAGGCCGCGTTCAAGGAGTGCGCCGAGGCGTACGAGATCCTCTCCGACGACGCCAAACGCCAACGCTACGACCAGTTCGGGCACGACGCGTTCCGCGGCGCCGGCTCCGCCGCCCACGATTTCTCCCGCATGAACGTCGACGACATCTTCTCGATGTTCAACGACATCTTCGGAGGCGGTCGCGCCGGCGGCGGTGGCCAACGCGCCCAGCGCCGAACCGCCCGCGGCTACGACCTGGAGACCGAGGTCGATCTCACACTCAAGGACGTCCTCGCCGGCGCCGAGCGCGAGGTCGAGTTCTCACGTCTGGACGTGTGCGACACCTGCACAGGAAGCGGCGCCAAGCCCGGCACCGAGCCCGAGACCTGCCAGACCTGCGCCGGGCAGGGCAAGGTCCAGCAGCAGGGCCTGGGCGGCATGTTCCGCATGGTCGTCGCCTGCCCGCACTGCCGGGGTCGCGGCACGATCGTCAAGGACAAGTGCGACACCTGCCGCGGCAAGGGGCGCGTCTCCAAGAAGCGCAAGCTCAAGGTCAAAATCCCCGCGGGCGTCAGCGAGGGCCAGGCCGTCCGCGTCCAGGGCGAGGGCGAGCCCCCGCCCCCCGAGGCCTCGCCCACCGGCGCTGGCGTGCGGGGCGACCTGCACGTGGTCGTCCGCGTCCTGGAGCATGACCTGTTCGAGCGCGAGGGCGATCACCTGCTCTTGGAGATGCCCATCAGCTTCACGCAGGCCGCGCTGGGCGCCGAGGTCGATGTCCCCACGCTGGAAGAGTCCACACCCCTGACCATCCCCAAGGCGACCCAGTTCGGCGCGATGTTCAAGATCGCGGGCCAGGGCCTGCCCAGCCTGCGCACCCAGCGCCGCGGCGACCTGGTCGTCATCGTCAAGATCGAGACCCCCAAGAAACTCACGAGCAAGCAGGAGGACCTCCTCCGCGAGTTCGCCCAGACCGAAGACAAGCACGTCAACCCCGAGAGCCACGGCTTCTTCAAGAAGATCGCCGACCTGCTGGGTGGATGAATCAGCCATGAGCAAGCACAAGCACGCACAACCCGAGCCCCTCGACGACGCCGAGTCGCCCCAGCAGCGCACCGATCGCATCAACGCGATCATCGACGCCGCGCAGGTGGGGGACCTCGAAATCCCCGCCGGCGCCGACGACATCGTCGAGGCCCTGCTGGAGACCGCCCGCGAGCGTCAGGAGCTGAACGACAAGCTCCTGCGCACCGTCGCGGACTTCCAGAACTACCAACGCCGCGCCGCGATCAACGAGCGTGAGGCCGCGATGCAGGCCCGCTCGGGCGTCGTCCAGCAGGTGCTCACCGTCATGGACCACTTCGACCTGGCCCTCAACCAAGACACCGAAGGCGCCAGCGCCGAGCAGAT
>JAJDDH010000420.1 GCA_029260415.1 Phycisphaerales bacterium
GCTGCTCGAGGGGGACGTGCGGGCCTCGCTGGGTCGGTACAGCTTCCGCGCGCAGCGTGCGTCGGTCTGGCTCGAGAAGCTCGGGTCGGAGACGGGCGGGCCCGTGTACCAGGTGTACGCGCTGTTCGACGGGCTCGAGACGCTTGAGGGCGACGCGGCGGTCTCGGTCCAGGCGGACCGCCTGCCTGTCCAGGGCGTGATCCGCGTCACCGAGCCCGTGTGGTTGAAGACCGATCTGACGCGGCAGGTCCGCCCCACCGGGAGTTCACAGATCGCGTTCCTTGACAGCGCCGAGCGGGCGTTTGCGCAGCTGATCGCGGAGGCGGCTGGGGTTGACGAGTCGATCCTGCCGCAGATCCCCGACGAGCCGGTTGCGAAACCGGGCGCGTTGGCGGACGGGGCGCGCCTGCGGGAGATGATGGGCGCGGGCGCGGACGGGGCCCCCGCGGCGCCCGCGAGGCCAGCGACCGAATCGACCGCGCCCGCGGCGTTGGTCACGACGCCCGCCTCGCCTGCGGCGGCGCCCATCTTCACGGGCGACGGGGTGTTCTATCTGTCCGCGGGCGATCGGTTCTCGGTGCAACGCGGCGAGACGAGCAACACGGTCACGCTCACGGGCGGGGTGGTGGTGCAGTACTCGGACCCGCGTGACGGGCAGTCGCTGCAGATTGACGCCCAGCGGGCGGTTGTGTTCCTGCGTCCGGGCCCGCTGGACGAGACCCTGTCGAGCTTCGCGACGGAGGACGTGTTAGGGCTGTACCTCGAGGGCGGGTTCCAGGCGAGCGACGGGCAGTACACGGTCCGCGGCCCGCGGGCGTACTACGACGTTCAGCGGGACAAGGCGATCCTGGTGGACGCGGTGTTCTGGACGTACGAGCAGCGGGTGTCGATGCCGCTGTACCTGCGGGCGGAGGCGATCCGCCAGGAGGCGTCGAACCAGTTCAGCGCCGAGCGGGCACAGGTGAGCAACACGGGGTTCTTCAACCCGCACTTCTCAATTGGGGCCAGCTCGGTCAGCGTGACGCTCAAGGAACGCGACGAGGGCGAGCGCCAGCTCGGGGGGCGGTCGTACGTCGACGCGCGGAACATGACGCTGCGGGGCGGGGGGCTTCCCTTCTTCTGGTGGCCCCTGTACAAGGGTGACCCGGAGCAGTTCCCGCTCAAGGGACTGGCGTTCGAGAACTCGAACCGGACGGGCCCGGGCGTGCTGACGACGTGGAACGCGTACTCGCTGCTGGGGATCCTGCCGCCCGAGGGGCTGTCGGCGGACCTGCAGCTGGACTTCTGGGGCAAGCGCGGGCTGGGCGTGGGCGGCGAGTTCGCGTGGGACCGCCCCGGGCACGACGGCTCGATCTTCGCCTACCTGCTGCCCGACGACCGGGGCACGGACCTGATGCCGGGCGGGCAGGAGATCGACCGCGACGGCGAGCTGCGCGGGGCGATCATCGCCCAGGAGATGTGGCGCTTCCGTGAGTTCTGGACGCTCGTGGCTGAGGGCACGTTCATCTCCGACGAGGGCTTCGTCGAGGCGTTCGACCGGGACGCGGCCCGGACGCGTCGCGAGTTCACCAACCGGGCGTACCTGCGCCGGGTCGAGGGCGGGTTCGCCAGTTCGATCGAGATCAAGGGCGCGGTCAACGACTTCATCCCGAACCAGGACCTGGTGCAGGCGCCGGGCTACCTGGTGGACAAGATCCCCGAGATCGGGGCGCGGATGGCGGGCGCCGACCTGTTTGGCGATCTGGCGCCCGGGCTGGTGACGCACACCTGGGAGGCGACGTACTCGCGGATGCGCCAGCGGTTCAGCGAGGTGGACGCTTCGGCGATGGGCTTCGTAACCGACGCGCGGGCCCAGCGGGCGCTGGGGATCGACGCGGACATGTCGCTGGGCGACCGATTCCGGGCGGTCGGGTTCGACGAGTCGTTCGTCAACCGGTTCGACACGCGCCAGGAGCTGAGCAGCCCGCTGCGGGCGGGGCCGATCAACATCACGCCGTTCGTGGTGGGGCGGTTCACGACGTACGACTCGAGCTTCGACGCGTTCAGCCCGCAGGAGGGCGACCAGCACCGATTGTGGGGGGCCGCGGGGGTGACGCTGTCAACGTCGATCGCGCGCGTGAACAACGCGGTGGACAGCCGGCTGTTCGACCTGCACCGGATGCGCCACATCATCGAGCCCAGCATCACGCTGTGGGCGTCGGGCTCGAACATCGCCAGCCAGTCGCTGCCCGTGTACGACGACGACGTGGAGGCGCTGCTCGACGGGGCGATCATCCGCGCGGCGATCAACCAGACCTGGCAGACCAAGCGCGGCGCGCCCGGACGCTGGCGCAGCGTCGACGTGCTCAAGCTCAACACCGAGGTGGTGTGGACCAGCGACGACGACGACCGGGCGGGGACGATCCCGAGGTTCTTCGAGGCCAGGCCCGAGCTCTCGACGCCCGGGGATCACATCCGGGGCGAGGCGGTCTGGCAGGCGACGGACGTGGTCTCGCTCGCGGGCGAGACGATCTTTGACCTGGAGATCAACCAGCAGGCGAGGACCGCCGCGGGCGTGCTGCTGCGCCACACGCCCGAGTTCTCGACCAGCGCGGACATCCGGTACATCAACTCGCAGAACGTGACGTACGGCGGCGCCTCGGCCCGGTACACGCTGACGGACAAGTACGACCTGTACACCCGTCTCACGTACAACTTCCAGCTCGAGGACTTCCAGACGTTCGTCGCGCAGCTCAACCGTCGCTTCCCGAACCTGACCCTGGGCGTGATCCTCCGCTACGACAACGTGCAGGGTGAGACGAGCTTCGGGTTCACGCTGCAGCCGCTGGGCTTTGGCGGGCGGGGCACGGGGCTGGGCGGGTCGGACCGCGGCTTCGGCGGCGGCTGAGCGGTAGCGTTCAGCCCGGGTCGGCGGCGAACCGGAAACCCGAGGTGACGTCGCCCACGCGGAGGATGGACAGACCGTCTTGGGCGGGGACCGTGCCCTGCGGCTTGCCCGCGATGAGCACGACCGAGTCGCCCTCCTGTGCCAGCCCGCGTTCGAGCACGAACTGCTCGACCTGCGTCGTCCACTCGCGGAGCAGACCCTTGGCGGTCGGCTCCTGGCGGACGGGGATGACGCGCCCGAGCATGGCCATGCGCCGTGCGGCGACGTGGCTCGAGGTGTACGCGAGGATGGGCGCAGAGAAGTCCAGGCGCGAGAGGTAGCCCGCCATGCCCCCGGCCTGTGACCAGACGGCGACGAGCGTGGCGCCCGACTCGCGGGCGATGTGCATGGCGCCGTGGGCCAGCGCCGCGGAGCGGTGGGCGTACTCGGGCAGGCGGGGCGACGGGAGCTGGATGCGGGGGAGGTCGTTGAGGCGGTCCTCGGCGACGCCCACGATCCGGCTCATGGTCTCGACGACGATCTGCGGGTACTTGCCCACGGCGGTCTCGCCCGAGAGCATGACCGCGTCGGCGCCGTCGAATACGGCGTTGGCCACGTCGCTCGCCTCGGCCCGCGTGGGGGTCGCTGAATCGATCATGGTCTCGAGCATCTGCGTCGCGACGATGACTGGGCGCCCGATGTGATGGCAGCGCGAGATGATGTGCTTCTGCGCCACGGGCACCTGCGCCACGTCCATCTCGACGCCCAGGTCGCCCCGGGCGACCATCACGGCGTCGGTCGCCTCGATGATCTCGTCGATGTTCGCCAGCGCCTGCGGCTTCTCGATCTTGGCGACCACGGGGATGGGCAGGCCCACCCGGTCGTCCGCCCAGGGCTTGCACGTGGTGCAGACCTCTTCGAGGCGGCGCTTGAGCATCAGGATCTCCTCGGCGGTCCGCACGAAGGAGAGGGCGAGGTAGTCCAGCCCGTGCTCGGACGCCCAGTCCACGCAGGCCCAGTCGCGGTCGGTGATCGCGGGGATCTGCAGGTCCGAGTCGGGGAGGTTGATGCCCTTCTTGCTGGTGACGCGCCCGCCGTAGGTGACGCGGCATCGGAGCTCGCGCCCGTCGATGCGATCGACAGCGAGCATGCGGATGGCGCCGTCGTTGATCAGGACGCGCTCGCCGGGCTGGACGTCGTAGGTGAGGCGGTCGAGGGTGGTGTCGAAGACGGGGACGCCGTTCTCGATGATGGCGTCGCCCTGGCCCGGGCGGAGGATGATGTCCTGCCCGGGCTCGATGTTGACGCCCCCGCCCTCGTGCAGGTCGGGGACGCTGCCCACGCGGATCTTGGGGCCCGAGAGGTCGCCCATGATCGCGATGGGGCGGTCGGCGCGCTCCGTGACGCTCTTGACGCGTCCGAGGCGCGCGGTGAAGTCCTCGAAGGAGCCGTGGGAGAAGTTGAGGCGGAAGACGCTCACGCCCGCGTGGATGAGGCGCTTGAGGACGTCGGGATCGTCGGTGGAGGGTCCGAGGGTGGCGACGATCTTGGTTCCCGACGCTCGGGAGACCTCGCGCGCCGCCCAGGCGCCGGGCGTGGTCATGGGGAGACTCCTTGCGCGAGGCGACGGTGTCTGCCCAGCTGGGTGATCTGCTTGTAGTTGCCCAAGAAGTACGAGGTGTAGGCGATCTCGGCCCGGGCCTGCGCGCCTGGCGCGCGCCAGCTCCCGCGGACCCGCCGGTAGTTGGACTCGGTCCAGGGGATGCGTTCGACCGGCTCGCCCGTGGTGAAGGCGCCGTCGGCGTCAACCGGGGTCTCGGGCCAGGCGAAGAACAGCCGCTCCATCTCCGCGAGGACGTCCTGCGGGAACGTGTCGTCGAGTTTGGCGCGGGCGATGGCGCCCCAGGCCCTTCGGCACTGCGGGGCGATGTCCACGGCGAAGCAGCCCATCATCACCTGCACGCCCGTGCGCCAGCCCGGGTTCTCGACGTCGGAGACCACCTCGAACGGGTCGATGTGATCGACGAAGTGCTCGCTGTAACGCTGGTACATGACGCGCCGGGCGGGCATGCGGCGCAGGGCGTTGTGGGCGGGGCCGATCTGGACGCCGCTCTCGAGCGTGGGGTTGCCCGCGCCCTCGGGCGTGTCGAGCGGGGGCAGCTGCCAGAGGGCCTGGCCCTCGATTGACATGCAGAACTCGACGAAGCGTCTGGCGAGTTCGGGGTGGGGGGCGCCGTTGAGGATGCTGACGGGGTCGGCGTCGATGTAGACCGCGCCCGCGGGGTCGGTGTAGCCCACGCGTCCGCCGCCAACGGTCTGAGCCTGGCCCCGCCCGTAGAAGTCGATGGCGAGCCCGGCGGCGGCCTCGCCCTGAGACACGTCGATGGGGGGCTTGGTGGACTGGCTGGTGAAGTAGCGGGTGTTGCCGCACATGGC
>JAJDDH010000421.1 GCA_029260415.1 Phycisphaerales bacterium
GTCGATGAGCCAGTGCCCGCCCTTGCCGTTGGTCGCGGAGGCGTTGACGGGGGTCGAGAGGTGAAGGCCGCCGAGGCTGGAGGTCTCGACGAACCCGCCGTCGCCCCAGTGGATTCCGCCGCGCGCGGAGATCAGTCCGTCAACAACAGTGCCGCGGTCGGACCAGATGATGGCGTGCCCGCCGTGCCCGTGGTTTCGGGCGTCAACGGAAATGGACGAGTTGGCGTCGATCAGGGTCCATTGGGCGCGGCGCATGTCGCCCGTGCCCGAGAGGTCGCCGCCGACCCAGACGTTGCCGCCCCCGTACTTGCCCGAGGCGTCGATGCTGGCGCCGCGGAGCTCGACGGTCTGGCCCAGGAGGCGGACGTCGCCGCCGATGCCGATGCCGTCGCCGCGATCCGCCGCGTCGATGACGCCCGAGACGACGGTCCGCCCGTGGCTCGACTCGACGTGGGTCGTGCCCGCCTGGATGGTCCCGGTGTTCCACGCGGCAAGCGAGAAGACGTCGCCTGCGGCCATGTCGAGCCCGGCGTCGCCGCTGGAGCCCAGCGGGGCGCCCGCGGCGCGGTCGGGCGCGCCCTCGACGCGGACATAGAGGGATCCGAAGCGTTCGCCGATGAGGATGACCTCGCCCGCGGCCATGACGACGGCGCCGTCGCCAACCTTGAACTGGCCGTGGTTGGCGACGCGACCGCCGATGAGGGCGACGAAGTCGCTGGAGATGTAGCCGTGGTTGACCACGCTGCCGCTGGCATCGGTGAAGTGGTTGTTGCCCGCGGTGAAGTCCTGATCGGAGATGTTCGCTGCCGCGGCGTAGAGGGCGCCAACGTTGACCACCGCGCCCTGTCCGAAGACCACGCCCGCGGGGTTGACCATGTAGACCTGGCCGTTGGAGATCAGGTTGCCGTCAATCCGGGTGGGCTCGGCGCCGAGGATGCGGTTGAGGACCCTTGCGTGGGCGCCGGGCTGAATGAAGCGAACAGTCTCGCCCGTGGCGATGTTGAAGCTGGCGTAGTTGATGATCGCGCCGTCGGAGACCCAGATGCGGGTGAGGACGCCGTCGTGCACGAAGGTCGCGGTTCCGTTGACGATCTCGGCGCCCTCGGGCCCCGCCGAGGTCATCGAGGCGCAGATGCCAGAAACCAGGAAGCATTGCAGCGACCGTCTCAGCACGCCGTCGGTTCGAGTCGTCATGTCTTGGGCTCCGTACAGAGAGGAAGCGTGTCTGGTCGAGATCGGTCATCGGCGTCAGGGTTCGGTACGCCTGGGCGCCCGCCTCAGTTCTGATCGTGAACCGGACGCCATTAGAAGGTGAACGAGGCGACAAAGTGGACGCGGAGGTCGCCCGCCTCCGTGCGGTTGGTCATGGGGCCGGCGTCCTGCAGCGCCCAACCCACATCCACGCGGGCGCTGAGGTTGTTCTTCAGGCGCCCCGCGATGCCGACGCCGGCGCCCACCAGCGTCTCGTTTCGCTCGAACGAGGGCTTCTTGTTGTTGTGCGTTGCCGCGGCGTCGATGAACGCCCGGAGGACCACGTCCCAGTCGGCCGAGCCGTAGGGCTGGGAGCGCCGGGACCGGAACGGACGACCAAAGAGCGAGTCCAGCTCCGCGCCCTCGGGGAGGGCCCTGCCCAGGTGGAATCGGTACTCGGCGGTCGCGATGATGACATCATCCCCCACCGCCAGCGACTCGTCGTAGCCGCGGACGGTGTAGAAGCCGCCTGCGGTCTGCTGAAAGTTGGGCACGACGCGTTCGCCGAACGTGGTTTGCCCGCGGGCGCTGAGCCATACCTCGTGCGCCAGGGTCATCTCGTCGCGGCTCTTGCGCCCCTCAAAGCCCGCGGGGTTGAGCAGGGGCTCCAGAAAGAACGAGTAGCTCACCTGCCCGCGCAAGACCGAGAAATCGTCGGTGACACCGGTCCGCCCGAGCGTGACAAGGTCGTTGCTATCGCTCACGCCCGAGAGGTTGGTCTCAAGCATCAGCTCGGCCAGCAGGCTGTGGACCGGGGTGACCCGCTCGCCCCGCACACCGACGTACGGGAGCAGGAATCCGCTGCTGCCCATCGTGAACGCGAGCTCGTTGTTCACGCTCACGTGCTGGTAGCGGGCGCCGCCAACCAGGTCGAGAAACGCCGCCCCGTCTTGCCACACGTTCCAGGCGACCTCGCCCCCGGCCTGGTACCCCTCACCCTTGAAGTCGAAGCCCACGAAGCCCACGTCAGACGCGGTGTACTCGTTCCAGCCGCCGTACACCTTCCATCGCACACGCTCGTTGCTCCCAAACGGACGCTCGTAGCTGGCGAACAAGGCGTGTGAGTCCCCGAACCCAGCGGTGGTGTAGTCGAACTGCAGCACGTCGTCGCGCCCGCTCAGCTGGTTGTGGATGAGCCCGAGGCGGTAGACCCAGTCATCGGTGGACTGCGTTCCGGTGTTGGAGACCTGGCCGTAGATGAGCCAGGGCTTGGGCTCGGTGATCATGTAATCGACCACGACCTCTCCGGCCTGGCCCGTGGGGCCGATGCCCACGTCCACACGCCGGCTGGGGCTCCGGTTCAGGAAGTGCACGCGCCGGTCGATCCGCTCGCGGTTGAGCAGGTCGCCCTCCCGCACCGGGGATCGCTCCAGCACAAGCCTGTGCTTCAGGTGATTGATCCGGCTGCCCTGCTCGATGGTCTCGTCCTCGGGCCCGTGGCGCCGCCCGTATCCGAGCGTCCGGGTCTCGCCGATGATCGCCCGCCAGATCTGGATCGTGAGGTGGGTCTCGCCCGGTGGTCGGAGGTCGCCCCGGTCGCCCTCGAAGTTGATCTCGGTCGCCATCGGGGTCACGAGCTGTCCGATCAGCCCGTGCTCGTTCTCGAGGTAATCCCGCACGCCCCGGGTGATCGCCGCGATGGCGCTGCCGTAGAAGATCGCGGTGTGTGAACCGTCGAGTTCACCCAGGCGGAGGGCCACGGTGGGCGCGCCGTCGATGGGCCCGATGTACCCCTCGCTGGTCCGCACCAGCAGCACCTCGATCTGCTCGTACACGTCCACGGGCGGAAGGTCCGGGTGCGCCAGCGCGTACTCGAACCTGAGTTCGCTCACGGGATAGGCCCGTCCGTCACGCTCGGGCGTCGGTTCGGGGCCCGCCTCGATCTCCACGCCCCCGGGCGGCGCATCGTTCTCGACCCGCGCAATCCCCATGCTCGTCGCGAGCGTGCAGATCGACAGAGCTGTCATGATCGTCACCGAACGAATACAGGTTCTCATGAGCCCTCCGAGCCTGACGCGATCGCCCGATACGGGCGCCGCCAGAACTCCCCCGCGGGGGTGAGGATAGCACCGCAGGGTCCGGAATCACGCCGCTGAGCGCCACATGACCCGCGAAATCCCCCCGCCGGTCTCCGATGCGCAGAAGGCGCCGAACACGTGTCCAGCGCGAGAGCGCGGGGCCCGATGTCGCCCGCATCCACCGCACCGCCGGAGCACGCTCATGCGACGCCGCCAGACCGGGTTCGCCCTCATTACCGCCTCACTCATCCTGACCGGTTGCGCCAGCGCCCACCAGACGAGCCCGACGGCGGGCCTCGCCAGAACCGGGCACGCCGCGTATCCCGGGAACACGCTTGGCCCGGCGCTCGTCGCGGGAGACGCGCTCGCCTTCGACATCATGCTCGCTCACGGGTACGACACCCCGGGCGCCCAAGGGCCCCGGATCGAGGCACGCTACGCGAACGCAGCCCCTGAGTAGAGTAAGCCGTACTCGCTTGAGTGCATCGGGCCAATGACGCCCGAACTGCGCGGAGCGATCGCCTCACCAAACCTACGAAAGGTCCCCCTCTCCCGAGGGAGGCGGGGCGTCGGCGCTGTGATCGGCCCTGATCGCCCTCCACGCAACCACGCCCAGCGGCGCGACGCGGAACGCGAACGTTGCCATGCGAAAAAGCCTGCCCGGACCGACGGCCGCGACGGCAGCGAACGCGACGGCGGCGGTGGCTCCGGGGTTGTCCACGGCGAGCTGGGCCGCGGCCTGCTTCGGAGAGCTTGGAGGCGCTCCCGAGCTGTGTGTGTGTCGGCGTGCGGCGGACCGGAGCCTGGCCTTGGCGGCGGCCAGCTCTCGCGCGTCGTGTTCGGTCTGTCGTGCGTCCTGGATCATGCGTGCCTCAGGGCTTGAGTCGGTGGATGGTCTCGTAGGCGCCCCAGCTGGCCCCGGTTGCCAGGACCCCCCCCACGATGCACAGGGCCTCGGGCACCCCGACCGCTCTCGCGAGCAGCCACGTGAGCCCGGCAGCAAGGGTGATGGCGCCCAACAGCGCAAGGACCCCGAGCGCGATCGCCAGGACCGCGCCGCCGATCATGCCGGCGGCACGGTCCCTGACGATGCGCCCCTCGGCCTCGAGGAGTTCAACGCCCGCGACGAAGGTGTCTGCGAGTCGGTCAAGCATGGGGGTTACCGGCTCATGAGCTTGGCGGCGATGGCCCCAGCGCCAAACGCGAGCGCGAGATAGGTCACGGGCCGCTCGCTGACCGAATGGGAGAGCTGGGTGTGAGCCTTCTTGGCGGTCTCCTTCGTGTTCCCGGCGACCTCGCTGAGCTTCTCACCCGCGGCGTGCATGCCGTCGACGGCCCCGTCCTTGCTGTTGCGGGCGAGGCCCGCGATGAGATCGGCAACGTCCGTCTTGAGCGTGGCCAGGTCCTGCTTGACGTCGGTGAGCTGGGCGTGCTCGTTGGTTTCGGTGGCGGTGCGGTTCATGGTGTTCTCCTTTGTGGTTGATGGTGAGTCAGAGAAAGAAACGTGCGGTACAGCCACCCCTACCGGCGGGGCGCGCTCTGGGGTTTGTCGGGGGCCGCCCCCTCGTGATCGTGCTCGATGTCCAAGCGTTCCTTGGCGCGGAGTGAGGCAGCCCAGATCTCCGGGTTGAGCAGCACGGCCAGGCCCAAACCAAAGACAAGAACGACCAGCCCCGGCCAGATCCCAACGGTCAGCGAGACGATCACGCTCGCAACCACCACCGCCAGCCCAGCGCCGATCAGGAGCAGGCCAATATCGCGGGATCGGTACTCGGGGTGCGCGGGACGTCCCTCTGGCGAGTGGCGCTGAATCTCGTGGCTCCTCCGCCGATCTTCAGGGGATAGGCGGTGACCCCGGGCGCGCGACACTCCGGTCGCGGGTGTTGCGCGGCTGGGGGGTGAGCCGGATGTGTTGCGGGCTGTCATGGCGCCGACCTTTCCTTGGTGGGTGCTCGAACGAATCTGCGAAGACCGGGCGGCGGGGCTGTCGTCCCGCCGCCGGCGTGAGGGGCTGCGGCGGATCAGCCGTCGTTCCAGACCGGCTCGCTGTCGTTCCAGACCGCGAACTCCCGGTCGGGGGTGGTGATGGAGGTGGCGGCGTAGTAGGTCCTGCCCTCGACGCTGGCCTTGCGGGCGGAGACGCTCACGCGGTCACCCTTGCGCAGGGGCATGTCCTGGTTGGCCATGTACCACTCGGGCCCGACGACGATCTCGCGCGATCCCTGATCGGTCGAGATCTTGATGATGCGCATGGGCGAGGCGTCGCCGAGGGTGCGGCTCGTGATCGCCTCGATCTCGCCCTCAAGCTCGATCTTCTGGCCCTCTGAGAAGACCTTGAAGAACCCGGTGTCACGCGACCGGGCGTCGCGCTTCTGGTGGCCGGGCGTTGTCGCGCTGGACTGCTGCGTGCGTCGGTTGTCGCCCGAGCGTCGCTCGAATCGTTCCACCGGGACAGCGAACACGGAGTAGACCGGGCTGAGCCCGGACTCGGTCGTGAGGACCGTGAGCTGCTCTGGCATGGGCTCGCAGTTTGAGAGCGCCTCGTCGGTCGCGTCGATACGGACCGTTCCGTTGGGCGCCACGCTGGCGACGGACCAGGGGACGCACTTGATCTCGTCGCCCAGACCCAGGAAGTTCTCGTTGGGGTCAAACCCGAGGATGGCAACGCGGGCAGAGTTCTGCTCGATGACGACGTTCTGGATCTCTCCGGCATCCTTGTCCGACGCGCTGGAGGCCCTGGCGCCAACGAGATCGCTCATGAGCATGAATCGCCCGGAGGCGTTGTTGGTGTTGGCTTGCGACGAGGAGGGGAGGTCCCAGCTCGCGATGCCCTGCGAGTCGCGGAGGGTCAAACGCTTGCCGTCGATGGTGGCTGACGAGACGATGTTGTAGCGATCGCCGTTGCGAACGACGGTCGCGAAGGTCGCCTTGATGGGGTCGTCGCGCATGGGCGCCGCCTGGGAACCCGCCACGAACCATGAGGGGCCCAGGAGCAGATCGTGCACCTGCCCGCCGCCGGTCTTGACGCGGACGGTGACCTGCTGGTTGCCATCTACGTCATGACGAACGACATCGGTGATCAGGCCCTCGAGCCGCTCGGTTCTGGCCTCGCTCACGGACTGGGACCACGGGTCGGCGTAGGGCCTGGGCGTGTCATCGGCCCCGCTCCACCACCGCTCGATCTGCTCGGTCCACGTGGTGTGGTCGAGATTCGGCCACGCCTCGGGGTCGAACTCGACCGCTCGATCAATCCGCTCCTGCGTCATGTCCAGGGCGAACTGCTGCTCCGCGTTGTCCCACTTGAGGCGGTTGAAGGGGACGGCGATGGACTTACCGCCCATGCCCAAGATCGCGCCGCTCTCGATCACCGCCTGGGTGATCTGGCCCGAGCCGCGGTCGATGATGAGGTCGGTGACCGTGCCGATGTTCTCGTCGTTGTAGTTGAACACCTCGGCGCCGGTCAGGACACTCGACTTCACGAAGCGGTACGTGCCCAGGTTCTCGTGGGCCTTCACGCTTGCCCTGCGGGTGGTCGCCGGTCGGTCGCTCTGGGCGAGGGCCGACGCCGGGGCGCCGGCGAGCATGGCGATGGTGAGTGCGGTGACGCCGATTCGTGTGTTGCGGCGAGTATTCATGAGCATTCCCTTCCTATGGGCTCGATCGACTCTCGCACCGATGGGTGAGCCCGTCCCGTCGGCACAGCAGTACTTTCCCTGGCGGGAATGAACACGCGGTGAGGCGACGATGAATCTGGATTTATTTTGAGCCGCGCTCGCCCTGATCGCCGCGCCGCGCGTGGCTGGGGTCGTCATCGAACGCCCGATCCCGGGCGGCGTGCGCCATGCGCAGAGAGAGGATGACCACCCCGAGCGTCACGGAGATTCCAACAGAGACGAGAAAGAGGATGTCCAGCCAGAGGGGCCCGGGATGGACGTAGTCGATAAAGCGCGCAACGCCAGTGAGCAACGCAACGCAGAGCGACAGAGACAAGGTGGCGATCAGGCGTGACAGAATTGAACGAACCTCCACGCGAGAGTTTCGTTAGGGCTCATGAAGTCGGGCTGAGACCGAGGTGAAATTCACCTCATCTTGCCCCCGGGGGCTTCGGGAACCGCCTGGGGCGTACTATCCACGTCGCGAGAGGCGCCGGGACCGGCCTTGAGCCCGCGCCTTGGCCGCCGGAGGGATCGTTTATGGACTTCTTCTGGCGCCTGTTCGACACCCACGACTTTCCCGCCCGCTGGGGATGCGGCAACTGGACCCCCGCGCTCGGATGGCTGCACATCATCAGCGACTGCCTGATCTTCGTCGCGTACACGGCGATCCCGGTCAGCCTGCTGTTCGTAATGGTCCGCCGGCGCGATTTCCCCTTCCCAGTGCTCATCGCCCTGTTCTCGGCGTTCATCCTCTTTTGCGGCATCGGGCACCTGCTCGAGGCCATCATCTTCTACGAGCCGGTCTACCGATTCGCGGGGGTTTGGAAGGCGGGGACCGCGACCGTCTCGCTCGCGACCGCGGCGGTGCTGATCCGGGCGATGCCGAGCGCGATGTCGCTGCCCTCAATCCAGAGGGCCAACGAGAAGCTCACAAAGTCACTCAAGCGGGAGCAGGAACTCACGGAGCAGCTCGGGAAGACCCGGGACGAGATGGAGGCCCACACTTCGAGGCTGGCGTCACGCTCGCGGAAGATGACCGACGCGGCAATCGCGGCCAGGGTCGTGGCGTGCCGATGGACCATCCCGGACGCCAAGATCGATTGGGAGGTCGGATACGCCGAGGGCGCCATGCAGGCCGGTTTCCGGAGCCCTGCCGAGTTCGCGCACTGGTCGGACCTGCTCGACGAGGCGACGCTCCATCGCGCGACAGAAACGTGGAATCGCGGCGCCGACCAGGGCGAGCCTGTTGATCTCGAACTGCCGCTCCACGGCGGCAGCGGACTTTCATTGCGGATCAGCGCATCTCCGGAACCCCCGGTGAGCGGGCAGCCCCGGACGATGATCGGGATGTTCCGGTTCGTCTCCGCCTGATCGCGCACCCGCACTACTCGTCGGCGATCACGCGGTCGTTCTGATCCGGCTTGACGGGGAGGGTGACCAGAAAGCAAGCGCCGCCGTTCCCGCGGTTCCTCGCGGCGATGTCGCCGCCGTGCAGCTCCGCGATGCCCCGCGCGATCTCGAGACCCAGCCCGTGCCCACGCCCGCTGCGCTTCCCGTCCTCGGTCTGCGCGAAGCGATCGAAGATTACTTCGAGCTGGTCGTCCGGGATGCCCGGGCCGCGGTCGAGGACACACACGCTCAGCTCGTCCGCAACGCGTTCGAGCGTGATCTGGATGATCTCGCCCTTCGGGCTGAACCTGATCGCGTTGCGGATCAGGTTGTCGAGCATTGTCCTGAGCAGCTCCGGCTCCCCACGAACCACGCTGTCCACATCGCTCTCGCTCTCGAGCAGTAGCGGGGCCAGGCGGACGTGGTGCTGCTGGGCCATGGCCAGACAGTGGTCGACACTGTCCATGACCAGGTCATTGGCGCCGTACTCCAGCTCGCGCGGGACGCCCTTGCCGTCCTGGACACGGGTGAGGGTGAGAAAGCTCTCGACGAGGGCGCCCAGGCGGATCATCTCCTCTTTGGCGCTGTCGAGAAAGTCGCGGTACGCCTCGGGCATGTTCTCACGCGGGAGAGTCTGAACCTCAAGCATGAGTACGGAGATCGGCGTCTTGATCTCGTGCGACACGTTGGAAAGGAACCGCCCCTGGGCCTCAAACGCCGCCTGGATGCGCTGCCGGGCGTCCTCGAGCTCGCGGCTGAGACGGGCGACCTCGGTGGTGTCGTCCTCGTCAAAGGAAAGCTCCTGACCGATGGACTCGGGACCGAGGTTCCGGGCGAATCCGCGGAGGCGTTCCAGCGGCGCCACCGCCACACCCGCGATAAACCACCCCGCGACCAGCGCGGCCAGCGGTCCGATAGCGCCCGCCAGGAGCAGCACCCGACGCAGCAGCGAGAGCTGCCGCTGGGCGAACGCGTCGCTCACCTCCACCACGAGCAGGCGCGACCCGCCCTCGTGATGCACCGGCATCATCGCGATGTGTTTGGCCCGCGCAGTCGAGTCCAGGTTGTTCTCTTGCTTGACATCTACGGTCTTGATGGTGACCCCCGAGGCAGCGAGGGCCGTCGCGAGCGGTAGCTCGGAGGGGTTGAAGATCTCGTCTCGCCCCGTGACGTCGGACTGCCCGTCGGGGCGGAGGACGTCGAGCCGGTACCGTCCGACCCACCCCCACCGCAGCTCTCGTCGGGCGATCGTCTCGAGATTCGAGAGCTGAATCCCGGGGAGGAACGACGAGACCGGCTCAGCGATCGCCTCCACCTTCTCGGAAAGAAGATCACGGTACATCTGCTTGATCGCTGCACTCTGGTAAAGCCAGAACACCCCGCCCGATCCCCAGTGAATCAGGGTGAAGATCGCGACGACCCAGAGCGTGAGTCGGACACGCAGCGAGAGCCGGGGCAGCAGCCGGGCGCGGGGCTCGCGGATCGGCGCGGCGTCGTCCATGGCCTCAGTCCATCAGACCGAACCGGTAGCCCGCGCCCTTGATCGTGTGGATCAGCGGGCGGTCGTGCATCCGATCGATCTTCTTGCGAAGCTGCGAAACGTACACGTCGATGACGTTGCTACCCGCCTCAAAGTTCATATCCCAGACGCTCTCGCCGATCTGTGCCCGGGAAAGCACCCGGTTCGGGTTGCGCATGAGGTACTCAAGAAGCGCGTACTCCTTGTTGGAGAGCTCGTGCTCGGTCTCGCCCCGCTTGGCGACGCGCGTGTAGAGGTCGAGCGAGAGGTCGTCGCACTCGAGCACACGCCCCTCGGAGGCCTCCCCCCGGCGGAGCAGGGCCCGCATCCTGGCCAGCAGCTCGTCGAACTCGAATGGCTTGGTGAGGTAGTCATCGGCGCCCGCGTCGAGGCCGGCGACCTTGTCGTCGGTCCCCGAGAGTGCCGTGAGCATCAGGACGGGGGTCTCGACGCAACGCCGCCTGAGGTTCCGGCACACCTCAACACCATCACGATCGGGGAGCATCAGGTCGAGCACGACCAGGTCATAGTGCTCAGCCGCGGCAAGGTCCTCGCCCTCAAAGCCCGAGTGGCAAACGTCGGCCGCGTAGCCGTGCTCGCGAAGGCCTCGCTGGAGCGACGAGGCGAGCTTCGGGTTGTCTTCAACAATCAGGACGCGCATGGGCGTGTTCTCCGCGCCGCGCCGGGCGGCGTTGGGTGTCCCCATCATAGTGCACCCCTCCGAGGAGAGCGACCCGCAGAGCCTGTCAGACAAAATGAAGCCGGTTTCATCCTGCGTTCAGCGGTGCTGCATCTGGGTCCCCGATGCTTTGCGTCGTGGGCAGGCGAGCGCCTCGACCCGGACAACACAGCGGAGACAGGACATGAGCAACACGGAAACAACGACGGGCGAATCCCGCCCGGCATGGCGGGCGACCGCGCTGCGGTCCGCGATGGGCTTGGTCGGCGCAGCCACGTGCTTCATGGCCCTCCCGGGCTGCAACTCAACCGAGGGGGTCGGCGAGGACATCAGGGCGGTCGGCGATGCGATCGACGACGCCGCTGAGGACGCGAACGACTGACCATCAGCAAAATGAGACCGGATTCATCCAGGGATCACGCTGAGATCACACGCCCAAGGGAATATTGCTCTGAATCGAACGAGGGACACAAACAACCCTCATACGCGGCGACCTGCAGCAGGCGTCGAGACAAACAGAAAGGAGCACGTCATGCTTGGTTGGGCACTCACATTCTTCATCATCGCCATCATCGCCGCGGTCTTCGGGTTCGGCGGTATCGCGGCCGGCGCAGCGACCATCGCGAAGATCCTGTTCTTCGTCTTCGTCGTGC
>JAJDDH010000422.1 GCA_029260415.1 Phycisphaerales bacterium
TCCACGACTCGTCCGGCGCATCGACGATCTCGTGCGCCCAGAACGTGCGCTCCGGGTCCATCGTGACCAGCTCCTCGCTGCTCACGCTCCGGAGCCCGATCTGGATGATGTCCGCGACCTCGCGCGCCCGCGCCATCACGCACGCGTGATTCAGCGCCGACCCGCAATACGACTCGCGCAGGTCCGAGTGGGCGTCGATCTGCACGACCGTCAGCCGCTGACTCCGCGCCGCGCACGCCCGGATCGCACCGATCGAGACGCTGTGCTCCCCGCCCAGCACCACCGGGATCTTGCCCAGCCCCAGCGTTCGCCCGACCAGCGACTCGATCTCTGCAACGACCCCCTCGAGCCCGCCCGACACCTCGACGCCCCGGTGCGTCGCGATGCCCCGGTCGCTCGGCTCCCACCCGTCCTCGGGCTCGTAGTTCTCCAGGTGCTGCGACGCCTCGATGATGGCCTCTGGCCCCCGGTCCGCCCCCTTGACCCACGTGCTCGTCCCGTCAAAGGCAGCGGGGATGACCACGACACGCGCCGGGCCCGGGTCGCGCTGCGCGTCCTCGATCTCGAGGTACCCGCCGCCGTCCCACATCTCCGACGCGTCGAAGCGCTCCGCATCAGCCATCGCGACCCGCCAGGTAGGTGTACCCGCCCAGCTCGCGCTCGATGTCGCGGATCAGGCCCCCCGCGTCCGCCGCGGAGATCCGCCCCAGGCGGACCGCCCGCTCGCAGTCACGCGAGATCGTGCTGAGCATCTGCTCGCTGTCATGCTGGAGGTACGCGAGCACCTCGCCGCAGGTGTCCCCGCGGACGATCTGCTCGATCGTCCACGCCCCGTCCTCAACCCGCAGGTGCACGGCGTGCGCATCACCGAAGAGATTGTGCAGATCCCCAAGCGTCTCCTGGTACGCCCCCACCAGGAACACGCCGATCCGGTACGGGTTCTTGTCGAGCGCATGAACGGGCAGCGTCGACCGCAGCCCGCCCTCGCCCACGAACCGATCCAGCCGCCCGTCCGAGTCGCACGTGATGTCTCCGAAGATCGCCTGCTTGGTCGGGCGCTCCCCGAGCCGGTGGATGGGCATCACCGGAAAGACCTGCCCGATCGCCCACGCGTCGGGCAGCGACTGGAACACGGACAGGTTCGCGAAATACACGTCCGCGAGGGTCTCGTCCAGGTCTGAAAGCTCCTCGCTCTCCAGCCCCAGGCGGTCCCGCTCGTCGCGCGCCCGGCGCATCGTCTCCCAGAACAGCCGCTCGGCCTCCCCCCGCTGCTCCAGACTCAGATACCCCATCCGGAACCCGCTGACCGCGTCGCCGATCGCCTTCTTCGCGTCGTGGCAGCTCTCCACCAGGCGCCCGGGCCCGATCATCCGCAGCGCCTCACGCAGATCCCGGATCGGCGCCGGCTCGTCGCCCTGAATGTCAGCCGGATCGCACGCATCGCCGGCGCGCTCCGCCCGCTGGTTCGAGCCCACCACGTCGAACACCAGCACGCTCGAGTACGCGACCATCGCCCGCCCGCACTCGGTGATGATGCTCGGGTGCGAAACGCCCGCACGCGTGCACACCTCGCCCACCCGGTACACCACGTCGCTGGCAAACTCGCGCAGCGAGTAGTTCATCGACGACTCCGCGTCCGCCTGATCCCCCCGGTAGTCCACCCCCAGCCCGCCGCCCACGTCGATCATGCCCATGGGCGCCCCAAGGCGCGACAGCTCGACGTACACCTGCGACAGCTCCCCGATCGCGTCCTTGATCGTCCGGATGTCCTGCACCTGGCTCCCCACGTGGCAGTGCAGCAGCTTCAGGCAGTCAAGCATCCCGCGCTCGCGCAGCATCTCGACCGACGCCAGCAGCTCTCCCGTCGTCAGCCCGAACTTCGAGCGGGCGCCCACCGAGTCCTTCCACCGCCCTGTCCCCGACGAACCGATCTTGACCCGCACCCCGATCCTCGGTCGAACCCCGTGCCGATCCGCGGCCCTCAGGATCTCGCCCAGCTCCATCGAGTTCTCAACCACCGGCACGATCGTCCGCCCCAGGCGCTGGGCGTGCATCACCAGCTCGACATACCGCTGGTCCTTGAACCCATTGCAGACAATCAGCTGATCGTCGCCCCCGGGGGTCAGCGACAACGCCGCGAGCAGCTCAGGCTTGGACCCCACCTCCAGCCCGAACCCGAGCTGGCGCCCGAACGAGCTGACCTCTTCCACGAGGTGACGCTGCTGGTTCACCTTGATCGGGTACACGCCCCGGTACGCGCCCTGGTACTCGTTCTCCGCGATCGCCCCGTCGAACGCGTCGCGGAGCTCGCGCAGGCGGGCGTCCAGGATGTCGCTGAACCGCAGCAGCACGGGCGTCTCGAGCCCCCGGGCCACCAGCCCCTCCACGATCGCGTCGAGCTCAACATCCGTCCCGGCGCACCGGGCCACGGCCCGCCCCCGGTCGTTCACGCCGAAGTACCCGCCCCCCCAGGCGCCGACGCGGTACAGCGATTCGCTCGCCCCGGGCGACCAGGCCGCGTCTGGCTTCGCAACGTCTTTCATCTGATCCACAGGCGTCATAGCGGCAACTCTATTCCCGCCGCACGCCCCACGATCACCGCCCGAGCGTCCGATCATCCCCCCCAATCCGCCTCTCAAGACGAACCTTGCCCTCCCCCCGCCCGAACAAGTAGCGTGACGGGCAAGGCGTGGTCTCATTGACTGGCCCGCCCCCCGACGATCCTGTTCTGGAGCCCGCGATGAACCTCAAAGCCGCTCTCACCGCC
>JAJDDH010000423.1 GCA_029260415.1 Phycisphaerales bacterium
AGCAGGCGTTCGAGCGCAAGCCCGTTGGCCTGGAGTGAGTCCTCGCTGAGCCCGCCCAGCGAGGAGGGCATCGTGCCCTGGGCCTCCTCGAAGTAGACCATCGCGACGTCGCCGCCCTGGAGTTCCAGGTCCATCGCGTGCCCGTCGTCGCCCGTCGATTCGTCGATCTCGCGGGCGTCGATCCGCTGCACGAACGCGCCGATGGCCTCCTGCAGACCCTGCGCGGCGTGGTGCTCCTGGTACCCGCGGACCTGGCGGGCGACTGTCCGTGACTGCACCACCTGGCGCGAGACCGCTACCCCGACGCCCAGCCCGACGACGATCGACAGCAGGATCACCATCGGCATCGCGAACCCGCGCTCCGCGTGTCCGCCCGGCTGTGTCGCGGCGCGACGCATCAGCCGCCCCCGTCCGGTCGCCCGCCGCCGACCTCCCAGTGGATGAACCGACCGCCCGTGGTCTCGCGATCGGGCGTGCGCGGCGGGGCGGGCTCGTTGGTCCGACCGCCCGCCCTGCGTCCCCCGGTCTGCGTGCGACCGCGCCCGCCGGTCAGGGTCTCACGCTGTCCTGCGCCGCCGCCGACACCGCTCTGGACGCCCTCGTCGTTCGCGTCGCCATCGGCGCCGCTGGTGTCCTCTTCGTCTTCGTCGGCGTTGGGATCGGCGCCCACGGTCCAGCCCATCTCCAGCATCCAGTTCGCGTACAGCCCCGACTTGGTGCGGATCTCCAGCTCGACGTACGCGGGCAGGTCGTTCATCTCCAGGCCCTGGTATGCCTCGAGTTTTTCGCGATCATCAAAGAACAGCCAGCGGCACTCGGTCAGCCCACGCAGCAGGGGCGCCGCCGCGGCCAGACGCATCTGCCCCAGGTCGGTCTGCACCTCGTCGATCAGCCAGGCCCCGCCCGCTTCGAGGTGGTCGATCTCCTCGAGGGTCATCGGGCGCCACCAGAGGGTCCAGCCCGTGACCTCGTCGTTGGTGGTGGGGATGGGCCAGTTCGGGCGGTCCAGGCCGACGGAGCGCATGAGGCGTTCGCGCTGCCCGTCGGGGCGGAGCTCGAAGACGCCGCGCACACCCCCGGTGTTCTCGCCCTCCAGGTCAGCCAGCGAGAAGTCGAGCGCGTCGAGCGAGCCCGGGCTGGCCCAGCCCGCCGCGGGGCCCAGCAGCGCGTTGGGCAGCGGCGGCGTGCTGAGCACGAGTTCCAGTCGCTGCACGCTCGCGGCGCCCTGCGGGCGGGACCGCCCGTCCTGGATATACGTCGCGGCGACGTCGTCGGGCCCGAGCAGGATGCGCGGGCGGTCAACGGGCGCCGTCTCGTCCTGGCCCTCGGTGGACTGGGCGGTCGTCGAGTTCTCTTTCATGACCAGCGTCTGCATGGCGCGCCGGAGCGTGACCTGCAGCCTCGCCATGTCCGACGCGTGGTCGAAGCGGGACGCGAACGACCGCTCGGAGGTGGCCGCGAACATGAAGACGCCCACAGTCGCGAGCAGCACCATCGAGCCCAGTGTCGCCGCGAGGATCGTCTCGATGAGCGTGAAGCCCCGTCTGGATGACCGCAACATCTTCATCACGGCGTCCCCCCGCTGGTCCCGCCCTGGAGTTCGATGATCTCGTTCATAATCTCGCGCAGCCCCTCGTCCGTGCTCAGCTGGTTCGAGTTCGTGTCCGGGCTGTGGTACTCGAACCCGAGCGGGTCGTACATCCGCGAGAGCACGACCGAGGGGACCTGCTCATTGAACAGCGCCGCCCCGCCCGACTCCTCGCTGAGCCAGACCCGCACCACCACCAGGCGCACGCGCTCGGGCCCGATGCCTGTGGATCGGTCCTCGTCCTGCGTAGCCGCGGGGTCGAACACGACCGTCACGCGGCGCTCGTCCATTTTCCAGCGGTACCGCCAGCGCGAGTACTCGATGGGCAGCGCGTCGCTGGGCAGCGCGCTCTTGTCGTCGATGTACTGGAGCATCAGGCGGTTGGCCAGCTCCGCGGCGCCCAGGCGCTGCGCCTCGCGCCCCTGTGACTTGAGGATGTACGAGTTGGACGACACCAGCGTCGCCGTGGTCATCATCAGCAGCACGACCGCGAACACGACCTCAAGGATCGTGATCCCGCGCCCGGTTCTGACCGGCGAACTGATTGCTGATTCGGCGCGGCGCATCGGTGGTGCCCCTTGCCCGCGAGAACGTCGCGGACGCTACTCCTCGAGGTCCATCGTCCAGACGTCGATGTCGTCTTCGGTCCCGATCTCCTTGTCGGCGCCCATGCTGATCAGCTGGTACGCGCGCAGGGGATCGGAACTCGTCGGGCTGTAATAGAAGTCCTGCTTCCACGCGTCCTTGAGCTTGTTCGCCTGCAGGTACGCGGGTGCCAGCGACTGGAGCGTGGGCGGGGGGGACCCGTCCTTCTCGGCCATGTACGTCTCGATCGAGCTCTGGATGACCGTCATGCTGGCCTTGGTCGTGCGCTCACGCGCCGCGCCCGCCCGTCCGACGAGGTTGACCGCCGCAACGGCCATGAGCATGCCCATGATCACCAGCACGAGCGTCAGCTCGAGCAGCGAGAAGCCCGGGCGCGCCGCCCGCATCGTTGTCCTGTTCACCCCTGCCTTGGCCATCACGCTGCGCTCCTTGACTTCGACTGCCCGGACGTCCGATCACGCCCAAATCGGACGCACAAGCTGATTCTACGCGTGCAGCGCCCCCCGTGGTTCGCCGCCTGCCCTACCACTACCACGCTCTGGGCCCAACGCCAGCAAAGGCCCCGGATTGCATGCCGTCCGCTAGAGGGCGTTGCCGCTGAGCGTGAGCATGGGGGTCATGATCGCCATGAGCAGCGACCCGACGATGAGGAACATGAAGACGATGAGCAGGGGCTCCAGGGCCGCCAGGGCCCGCTCGGTCTTGCGATCGACGTCATCGGCCATGTCCCGGGCCAGCGAGTCGAAGGCGGTCTCCAAATCGCCCGCCTGATCCGCGGCAATGAGCAGCTTGCGTGTCGCCAGGGGCAGGGCCTCGACCTTCTCGACGAGGGTGCGAAAGACGCCGCCCTCGATCAGGTTCTGGCGGAGCTTCTCGAGGTCCTTCCGCAGGGCGGGGTGCCCGATGGCGCTGCTGGAGGTGCCCAGCGCGTCGGCCAGCGGGATCGCGGCCCGCGACATCGCCGCCATCACGCTGAAGAACCGCGCCTGCTCCTGCGCCAGCACCAGGTTCTTGAACAGCGGCGCCCGGCGCAGGACCCTGGTCAGCCAGTCGCGGATCGCCCCGCGCCCGAGGATCGCCAGGACCACCAGCGTCGCCAGCACCGCGAGCGAGACCAGCGCGTTGTCCCGGAGGAAGTCGCCCGCGCCCACGACGACCTGGGTGTACACGGGCATGTCCAGCTGCGCCTCGCGCAGGGCGGCGCCGATCATCGGGACCACGATTGTCAGCAGCGCCGCTGCCGCCAGCAGCGTGATCACCAGCACGATGATCGGGTAGATCATCAGGCTCTTGGCCTTCTCGCCCAGGCGGACGCGCCGGCGCATGTCGTGGGCCAGCTGCTCAGCGGCCCCCGCCAGATCACCCGTCCGCTCCGACGCCTT
>JAJDDH010000424.1 GCA_029260415.1 Phycisphaerales bacterium
CGATGAACCCCGGGTTCGACGGCGAGCCCGTGCCCTCGCCCATGAACTCGACGTTCTGCATGTTCGCGGATCTGCGGTTCGGCGGGTCGCAGCCGGCGTACCTTGCGAACTACCTGTTCACCGACGGTCTGCTGAGCGACGGCGAGGTCAGCGCCCTTGGCGGGCCCGATGCCGCGGGCATCATGTTCGCCGATGGCGGGTGCAACGACGCGGACCTGGCCGAGCCGTTCGGCACGCTGGACTTCTCCGATGTCATCGCGTTCCTGACCGCGTTCGGGACGATGGACCCCGCGGCGGACCTGGCGGCGCCCTTCGGGACGTACGACTTCTCAGATGTGATCGCCTTCCTTGGCGCGTTCGGCGCCGGGTGCCCGTAGGACAGAATCTTGAGGAGCCGCTGCATGCGTCGAGTGCTGATGGGTGGAATGCTGTGCGTTGTGGCCATGGGCACGGGCGCGTGCGCCGTAAACCGGGCTGATGTTGACGTGGACGTGAATGTCTCGGTCAACGATGGCTGGGTCGATCTGTTCAACGGCGAGGACCTGACGGGCTGGACGGGCGGCATGGAGGGCGCCTGGATCGTCGAGGGCGGTGAGATCGTCACCGCCAAACCCGGGCAGGGCTGGTGGCTGCGCACCGACCGGATGTTCCGCGACTTTGAGCTCGAGCTCGACTTCTGGATGCCCGAGGGCGGCAACTCGGGCCTGGGTCTGCGGGGGAGTTCGGGCGGAGACCCGGCTTTCACTGGCTTCGAGGTCCAGATGCTCGACACGCACGGCGAGGCGCCCGGGCTCCGCAACTGCGGGGCGGTCTACGAGGCGATCGCGCCCAGCGAGATGGCGATCAACAAGCCCGACTCGTGGAACACCTACCGCGTGAAGCTGGTGGGCGACACCCTGGACGTCTGGCTCAACGGCGTGCACATCCATGATTCCCAGCAGCTCGATGGACGGGGCTACTACCGCGAGCCGGTCAACACGCTGCCGCTCAACACCCGCGCGACGACGGGGTACATCGCGCTCCAGGACCACGGGCACGCGTTCCGTTTCCGCAACATCCGGATCAAGGACCTCTCGCCCGACCCGGAGCCCAGGGGCATGGTGAACCTGATCAGGGGCGAGGACGACCAGGCGCCCGAGGGCTGGTTCAGCGAGGACGCGGCGGTCTGGACTGTCGTGGACGGCTCGCTCATCGGGCGCGACGGGCCCGGGCACCTGTTCACGGAGACCGAGTACACCGACTTCGAGATGCGGACACTCGTGAAGGTCAACACCCGGGGCAACTCGGGGATCTATTACCACGCCCAGCCCAACCCCGACCCCAACAACCCCTGGCCCGCGGGGTACGGGTACGAGGTGCAGGTCGATCAGCACGACCCGAAGAACTACACCGGGTGCATCTACAACACCGCCTGGCCCGAGTCGGGCCCGGGCAAGGACGGGCCCATCACGCGCGACAACGCGTGGTTTGACTACCGCGTCCGCTGCGAGGGCGACCGGGTCCGGACCTGGATCAACGGCGTGCTGTTCGTGGACGCGGAGCTTGGCGAGTTCAGTTCCGGTCGGTTCGCGCTGCAGGGGCACCACAACGGGAACGTGATCGAGTTCAAGGACTTCCGGGTGCTGTCGCTGGACTGAGCCTCAGTCCGACCACCGGACCCAGCTCGCGCCCTTGCGGGCGCTCTGGACGCAGCGCTCGACGAAGCGGACGCCGCGTTCGCCATCGACGGCGGTGGGGGTGAGGTTGTGGGCGTCGGCGCGACCGGCGCGTTTGGCTTCGATCGCGTCGCACACGCCGCGGTAGATGTTGGCGAAGGCCTCGATGAAACCCTCCGGGTGACCGGGGGGGAGTCGAGTGGCGCTGGTTGCGCTGGGAGAGCGGTCGCCGCCGCGGGTGATGAGGCGGCGGTCGCCGTCGAGGAAGGTTTGCTGGAGCACGTTGGGGTTCTCCTGTCGCCAGATCAGGGCGCCGGTCTCGCCGTAGACGCGGAGGGTGAGCCCGTTCTCTTCGCCCACGCAGACCTGGGAGCAGGTGAGCGTGCCCTTGGCGCCGCCCTTGAAGCGGAGCAGGACGCTCGCGTCGTCGTCGAGGGCGCGCCCGGGGACGAAGGAGGTGAGGTCGGCGCAGAGCGATTCGATCTCGAGCCCGGTAACGAACGAGACGAGGTTCTCGGCGTGCGTGCCGATGTCGCCCAGGGCGCCCGCGATGCCCGCCCGCTCGGGGTCGGCGCGCCACGAGGCCTGCTTCATGCCCGTGTTCTCGAGCGGTGTGGCGAGCCAGCCCTGGTGGTACTCGGCGTACACCTTTCGGATCGGGCCCATATCGCCCGACTCGATGAGCGATCGCATCTCGCGGACGAGCGGGTAGCCCGTGTAGTTGTAGGTGACGGCGCAGACGAGGTTGCGCTGCGCCGCGAGGTTGCGCAGCTCGGTCGCCTCGGCGCTCGTCATGGTGAAGGGCTTGTCGCAGACGACGTGCAGCCCGGCCTCGAGGCAGGCCTTTGCAACGGGGTGGTGCAGGTGGTTGGGCGTGACGATGGAGACGAAATCGACGCGCTCGGTTTCGGGGCGGGCGGTCTCGCGCTCGATGAGCTGCTGGTAGCTCTCGTACGAGCGGTCGGGATCGAGGCCCAGGGTCTTGGCGGAGTCGAGGCTGCGTTGGGGGGTGGAGGAGAGGGCGCCTGCGGTGAGGACGGCTCGCCCGTCGAGTGCCGCGGCCAGGCGGTGGACGCCCCCGATGAAGGCGTCCGTGCCGCCCCCGACCATCGCGTACCGGAGCGGGGGGGTCATTGGTTGTCCTTCTCGAACGCGGCGTCGAAGGCGCCGTTCGCGGGGTCGAAGTCGATGGCGCGGACGAACTCGACGGCTTCGGCGGCGCCGCGCTCGCGGGCCATGGCGGAGTCCTCCCACTCGACCGAGAGCGGGCCGGCGTAGTTGGCCCGGTTGAGGGCGCGGGTGATGCTCTCGAAATCGACGTCGCCTCGCCCGGGGGAGCGGAAGTCCCAGCCGCGGTTGGGGTCGCCGAAGGAGAGGTGGCTGGCGAGGATGGAGGATGTGCCGTCGAGGGTCTGCGCCGCGTCCTTGACGTGGACGTGGAAGATGCGATCGCTGAAGCGGTCAATGAACTTGGCGGGATCGATGCCCTGCCAGATGAGGTGAGAGGGGTCGAAGTTGGCGCCGAACGCGGGGTGGTTGTTCACCGCGGCGATCGCGCGCTCGAAGGTGTGGATGTCGTAGGCGATCTCGGTGGGGTGGACCTCGAGGGCGAACTTCACGCCGGCGGTCTGAAAGGCGTCGAGGATCGGGGTCCAGCGGGCAGCGAACTCGCGGTAGCCCGCGTCGATCTCGTCCTGGCTGGTGGGGGGGAAGAAGTAGAGCTTGTGCCAGACGGGGGAGCCTGTGAACCCGTTGACGACGGGAACGCCCAAGGCCTTGGCGGCGTCGGCGGTCTCGATCATCTCCTCGGCGGCCCGCTCGTTGACGCCTTCCGGGTCGCCCTCGCCCCAGATCCGCTCGGGGAGGATCGACTTGTGCCTCGCGTCAATCGGGTCGGAGACAGCCTGGCCAACGAGGTGGTTGGAGATCGCCCAGCACTGAAGGTCGTACTTGGCGAGCAGGTCCCGCTTGTCCCGGCAGTACCCGTCCTCGCTCAGGGCCCGGTCCACCTCGAAGTGGTCGCCCCAGCAGGCGAGCTCGAGCCCGTCGTAGCCCCAGTCGGCGGCCAACTCGGCGAGGGTGGTGAGGGGCAGGTCGGCCCACTGGCCGGTGAAGAGGGTGAC
>JAJDDH010000425.1 GCA_029260415.1 Phycisphaerales bacterium
ACCGCGGCCTGGCCCGTGCGCTTGCCGTTGCGCGTCTGGAGCATGTACAGCGTGCCGCGCTCGATGGTGAACTCGATGTCCTGCACGTCCTTGTAGTGCTTCTCGAGCTTGTTCTTGATCTTGATGAGCTGGTCGTAGACCCTCTTGTTCCACTTCTTGAGCTCGATGACGGGCTTGGGCGTGCGGATGCCCGCGACCACGTCCTCGCCCTGGGCGTTGATGAGGAACTCGCCGTAGAACTTGTTCTCGCCCGTGGACGGGTTGCGTGTGAACGCGACGCCCGTGCCGCAGTCGTCGCCCATGTTCCCGAAGACCATCGCCTGGACATTCACGGCGGTCCCCCGCAGGCCCGTGATGCCCTCGATGCGTCGGTAGCTGATCGCCTTGTCGGCCATCCAGCTCTTGAACACCGCCTCGATCGCCAGTTCCAGCTGCGTGTGCGGGTTCTGCGGGAAGCCCTGGCCCACGCCCGATCGGTAGACCTCCTTGTACCGCGCACACAGCTCGACCAGGCCCTCCTCGGGCACGTCGTTGTCCGTCTGCGCGTGGTACTTGATCTTGATCTCGTCGAACGCGGCCTCGAACTTGTGGTGGTCCACGCCCATGACGACGTCGCCGAACATGTTGATCAGGCGGCGGTACGCGTCGTACGCGAAGCGTCGGTCGCCGGTCATGCCCGCGAGCGCCTCGACGCTGGCGTCGGTGAGCCCGAGGTTGAGGATGGTGTCCATCATGCCGGGCATGGAGACCTTGGCGCCCGAGCGGACGGAGACGAGCAGGGGGTTCTTGGTGTCGCCGAACTTCTTCTTGAGCTCACGCTCGAGCACGCCCAGATTCTTGGTGACCTCCGCCATGAGGCCCTTGGGCATGCGCCCGCCCGCGTCGGAGTACTGGCCGCAGGTGTCGGTGGTGATGGTCATCCCGGGGGGGACGGGCAGGCCGATGGAGGTCATGTCGGCGAGGTTTGCGCCCTTCCCGCCCAGCAGGTCCTTCATGGTCGCGCCGCCCTCGGTGCGTGTCGCGCCGAAGTAGTAGACCATCTTGCCCGAGAGGGGGCGCTTCGCGCCGGTGGGGGCATTCTTCTTGCTGATCTTCTTGCGGGTGCGCGAGCCGCCGGCGTGGGTGCGCGCGCCGGTCTTCTTCGCGGACTTCTTCTTGGAGCTCTTGCTCGCCGACTTCTTGGCAGACTTTTTCGCGGTCTTCTTGGCGGTCTTCTTGGTCGTCTTCTTGCGGGTCGTTTTCTTCGCCATCGCGAGCAAGCCTCTCCGTCGGCACGCCTGGGCGCCGATCTCAGCGTTCGATTGATCCGGATGCGGCTCCCGGGCGTCGGCCCGAGCCGCCAAGCGGGACTCTAGACGCACACGCTCGCCCCGTCCGCCCGCCCCTACCATCACCAGCCTCGAAGATGCCCAGAAACCCGACCCAAACCGCCAGACTCGACGCCTGCCCCGCCGACCACCCGATCGGCGTGGTCTGGTCCGCTGCGCCCGGACCGGACGCGGGCGTTCGCCTCGCCCGACCCTCGGGCCTGTGGACCTGGCGCCCCGCGACGGGCTGGCGCTCGGCGCTGGGCGAATCTCCCCAGATCGCGCAAGCCCCCGCTCCGGGGGAGGATCCGCTTGCCGCCATCGACCGCCTCTGGTCCTCTACCCGCCAGCCCGACTCGAGCGGCGCATGGCTCGTAACGTTTTCGTACGACCTGGGGCGCCGACTCGAAGAGCGGGCGCAGCACCCCAACCGCGCGCCCGACGACCGCGACCACCCGGACATCATCCTCGCCCGAGTCGATGGGCTCGAACCCGCCCCGCACAGCGCCCCGCCCGCCCGGTCCTACGTGCTGGAATCTCCGAATCTGAGCGCGTCGCGGGGCGCGTACCAGGACGCCGTGCGCCAGGCGCTGCACCGCATCCGCGCCGGCGACGTCTACCAGGTCAACCTGACGCACCGCCTCTCGGGCGCGTTCCGCGGCTCGTCGCGGGCGCTCGCTTCCGACCTGCTCGCGGGCGCGCGCCCCTGGCACGGGCTCTACCTCGAGCTCGACGAGCCCAGCGCCCGGCGCGCCCTGCTCTGCGCCAGCCCGGAGCTGTTCCTCGACGCGGACCTGAACACCGGGCTCGTGCGCACACGCCCCATGAAGGGCACCCGCCCGGCAGAGGGCGACCCCGACGAGCTCCGCGACGCGCCCAAGGACCGCGCCGAGCTGGACATGATCACCGACCTGATGCGCAACGACCTGGGGCGTGTCTGCGCCTTCGGGTCGGTCCGCGTGGAGACACCCCGCGCGATCGAGCGTCACGACTCGGGCGTGCTCCAGGCGACGTCCAGCGTCGTTGGGCGCCTGCGCCCGGGGGTTGGGCTCGACGCGCTGCTGCGGGCGACGTTCCCGCCCGGCTCGGTCACGGGCGCGCCCAAGGTCCGGGCGATGCAGCTCATCGACGAGCTCGAGCAGCACCGGCGCGGCCCGTACTGCGGCGCCTGCGGCGTGCTCACCGACAGCGGGCGCCTCACGCTGGGCGTCTCGATCCGCACCGCCATCATCACCGGACGCGCGGGCGCCAACGGGCTCGACGACTTCGCCCAGGGAGTGCTCGATTTCCCCGTGGGCGCGGGCATCGTCAGCGATTCCGACCCGGTCGCCGAGTGGGACGAGACGCTCGTCAAGGCCCGGGCCCTGAACGCCTGCACGCGGCGACCGCCTCAGCCTCAGGCGCAGCGTTGCGGCGCCTGAGCCACGCGACTCGCACAGCCCCACGGCGCCAGCACTAGCCGATCCGAGCCGTGCTCCAGGGCATCGAGCATCGGCCCGGGCGAGAGCGTGCCGATCACGCCCACCTCGCCCGACGCTGACCGCACAACGCCCAGCTCCTTGAGCGCCCGCTCCACCGCCCAGGCGTGCTTGCCCGGCGCGATCACGCGGGCGCTGGTGAAGCCAAGACGCTCGTGCGCGTCGCGCAATGAAGCCCTCGCCGCAGTGAGACCCGTGAACCGGTCCCACAGCGACTCGTTCATCGTCGTGACCCGCTGCCCATCGAGCGTCGCTTCGAGCTCGCTCAAGCCTCGCCGGTACCCGTCCAACGCGTCTTCCTTGCGTGCGATCAGCTCGTAGCGCTCGATCATCTCGCGCAGGCGAGCATCCACCTGATCGCGTGGCGCGTACCGCTGCAGCACCCACCCGTTGTTGCGCACGAGACGCCCCAGGATCAGCCCCATGTCGCGGCCCGCCTCGACCTTCCGGTGCTCCACGCGCAGCCCGGGCTCGAACGCGACGCGCAGCCCCGCCAGCA
>JAJDDH010000426.1 GCA_029260415.1 Phycisphaerales bacterium
AGATGCCCAAGTTGAATCTCGCGACGCTGTGGATCATCCTGCCCTTCTCCGTCATCCTCGCCGGCGTCGGGCTCATCGAATCGTTGATGACCATGACCCTCGTCGACGAGCTCACCGAGACCCGCGGCAGCGGCAACCGCGAGTGCATCGGCCAGGGTGCCGCCAATATCACCTGCGGCTTCTTCGGCGGCATGGGCGGGTGCGCGATGATCGGGCAGTCGCTGATCAACGTGAAGTCGGGCGGGCGCGGGCGCCTCTCGGGCATCACCGCCGCGATCGCCCTGCTCGTCTTCATCCTGTTCCTGGCGCCCTTCATCGAGGCCGTGCCGATGGCGGCGCTGGTGGGCGTGATGTTCATGGTCGTCATCGGCACCTTCGAGTGGACCACGCTGCAGACCTGGCGGCGCATCCCGATCCCCGAGATCCTGATCATGCTGACCGTCGCGGGGTACACCGTGTTCATGCACGACCTGGCGACGGCGGTCGTCATCGGGGTGGCCCTCTCGGCGCTCGTGTTCTCCTGGAACAAGAGCAAGCACCTGGTCGCCGATATCCAGTTCAACGAGCACGGGAGCAAGATCTACCAGCTCCACGGCGTGGTCTTCTTCGGGAGTGTCTCGAGCTTCCGCGACATCTTCACGCCCCACGAGGACCCGCAGGACGTGGTGATCGACTTCTACTTCAGCCGCGTGTACGACCAGTCGGCGCTGGAGGCGATTAACGCGCTTGCCGAGCGGTACCAGCGCCTGGGCAAGAAGCTTCACCTGCGCCACCTGAGCGAGGACTGCCAGCGCCTGCTCGATCGGGCGGGCGACATCGTCGAGGTGAACATCAGCGAGGACCCGCACTACCACGTCGCGATGGAGCGGTCGTCCTGAGCGCGAGGCGGTCCCGGACCGGTCGGCTCAATATGAACGCATCCTTAGGCGAGTTTCACGGTGGCTCCATGCGCGCCGGGTAGTGTCTGATCGTGACGCACGCCGGAGTTGGCGTGGTCGCGGAACACACGCAAAGGCCCATTTCGATCGGAGACCCCCGTGGAATACGGCATCATCGGACTCATTGTCCTTGTTCTGGACATCATCGCGTTGATCAGCATTCTCGGCGCCGGCAAGCCCGTGGGCTGGAAGGTGCTCTGGTCACTGGTTGTGCTCTTGCTGCCGGTCATCGGCATGATCCTGTACTTCCTGATCGGAAAGTCGACCTAGCCACGGGCCTCACGGCCCGGATGGCGCGTGCGCCGGGCCGGACCCCAGGGCGTCAGATACGCACGCACACACCCGAAGGAGAACGCTCATGACAACGATGACAGGCAACCCTGTGCTCTCGGCTGGCACCCTCGCGGGCGACAGTGTCAAGAACAAGCAGGGCGAGACGCTCGGGTCCATCAAGGACATCATGATCGACACCGGCGCCGGCAAGGTGGCGTACGCAGTGCTCGACTTCGGCGGTTTCCTCGGCATCGGCAACAAGCTGTTCGCCGTCCCGTGGTCCGCGCTCCGGGTGTGCGCCGAGGACAAGTGCTGCTACATGGACGCGGACAAGGAACTGCTTGAGCAGGCTGAGGGGTTCGACCAGGATAACTGGCCCAACTTCGCCGACCAGCGCTGGGGCGCGGGCATCCACGAGCACTACCGCGCGCAGCCGTACTGGATCTGAACGCGTTCGTGCGTGGTTTTGCGGCTGTCAACGCGTCGCGGGTTCAACATGCAAACGCCATTCCGAAGCATTGGAATGACCGGTCCCTCCCCGCGAGGGACCGGTTTGTTTCGGGGTGTCTCTAGCCCTCGATCCCCCGGGTCTCGACCATCTCGCCCGCGAGCAGCTCGATCGCCCCGCGCACGACGCGGATCGCCCGGGCGTACTCGTCCAGGTGCAGGTGCTCGATGGGGGAGTGGTCCAGCCCGCTGTCGCCTGGGCCGTACGCGGCGATGGGGCAGTTCCAGGCCCGCGCCACGACGTTCATGTCGCACGTCCCGGTCTTGAGCTTGGGGTGGGGGCGGACGCCCTGCGAGCGCACCGCCGCGGTCAGGGCCCGCACGCACGCGTCGTTGCGGTCCGAGCGGTGCGCGGGCTCGAACCCACCCAGCGCGAGCGTAACCCGGTCGTCCTCCCTGACCAGCGCCCGCAGCTCTGGCCCGAGGCCCTCGGGTGTGATCCACTCGGGCACGCGGAAGCTGCACGTCATCCGCGCCGTGTCGGTCAGCCCGTCGGACTCGCTGCCCATGCCCGTGATCGTGGCGTGGATGGAGTCGAAAGTATCGAAGGTGGTCTCCCGCTCCGCGTTCAGGCGGTCGAGCAGGACCATCGCGTCGCGCCACCAGGCCAGGGCGATGTCGGGCGCGCTGCGATCCTCGCCCGCGCTGTGCCCGCTTGGTGTGGTGACCTCGACCTCGACGACGAGGCGACCCTTGTAGCCGAGCGTGACGCCGTCCCACCCGCTGGGCTCGCCGATGAAGCACGCGTCCGGGCGCCAGGTGTCGCGCAGGTGCTGCGCGCCGGGCGAGTCTTCTTCCTCACCCAGCGCCGCGGCGACGCGCACCCGGACACCCGGGGGCAGATCCGCCTCCGCTGCGCCCAGCAGGAACGCCGCGAGCGGGCCCTTGGCGTCCACGCTGCCCCGTCCGTGCAGGATGTTGTCCTCGATGCGGACCGGGATGTCGCCCGGGACGGTGTCGATGTGCCCCACGAGCGCGATGTCGAGCGTGACGGGCCCCTCGCCCTGGCGCGAGGCGATGCCGTTGCCCACCTCGTCGATGTGCGCGTCGAAACCGATCGCCGCGGCGTGCTCGACGAAGACCGCGACGGCGTCCTGCTCCTGCCCCGTCAGGCTCTTGGTCGCGACCAGGTCTCGCAGGATCGCGACGCCCGTCTCGGGCGAGACGTGGGCGGCGGGGAGTGGGGCTGTGCTGTTCACGCGATCGCTCCTTCAAAGACAGTTCCGGCGCCGCTGCGGGCGTCCGCGATGGGGCTCGCCCCCGAGGCCGACCCGATG
>JAJDDH010000427.1 GCA_029260415.1 Phycisphaerales bacterium
GCATCCACATGTTCTTTTCCATCGTGTCGCGGACGTCGTCGAGCAGGTTCTCCGTGCCCCGGTCGCCCGCGCTCGACGCGACCTCGATCGCCTGGCCCATCCGCTCGTGCATCAGGCGCAGGTCCTCGAGCGTGGACCTGACCCGGTCCGTCGCGCCCAGGTCCTGCGTCCGCTCCTCCACCTGGGCCAGCTCCAGCGCCTCGCGCAGCGTCCCGACCGGGCGATGCCCGACCGTCAGCACCCGCTCAGCGATCTGGTCCACCACCTCCGCCCAGCGGGTGTACAGCTCCTCATACTTCACGTGCAGCGTGAAGAACTGCCCGCCGCGGAAGTTCCAGTGGTCGTTGTGCAGCTTGAACCAGAAGACCGTCGCGTCACTGAGCAGGCCGTTGAGGGCCTCCGCGGTCGCCTTGGACGTCTCGAGTGGTGTCTGTGTGTTGGGTGTCATGTTGGAATCATTCTAGCCAGCGGGCCCCGAGTGGTCCATTTCTGAGCCCTTGGAGGCCCTAGCATGCCCCTCGCCGCCCGATCACCGGGCCGCTGGAGCCTGCCATGAGCGAGCCCGTGACCGAACTCGTCGTCGAAGACATCACCGAAGGCCAGGGCCCCGAGTGTGCGCCCGGCGCCACCGTCAACGTCCACTACAAGGGCGCCCTGATGGACGGCACGGTCTTCGACTCGTCCTACGACCGCGGCCAGCCCATCGACTTCCCCCTGGCCAACCTCATCCCGGGCTGGCAGAAGGGCATCCCGGGCATGAAGGTCGGAGGCAAGCGCAAGCTCACCATCCCCTACGCCCTGGGCTACGGCGACCGCGGCTCGCCCCCCGTCATCCCCCCCCGCGCCGACCTCGTCTTCGAGATCGAGCTGCTCGGCGTCAGCTCAACACCCGCTACGGCTGGGTCATCCCCGAGATCCTCGTGCTCCAGGCGCCCTCCGCCCGGTCCATCGCGTCCTCGGGGCCCCACATCTTGACGAACACCAGCCCGTCGGGCGCTTCAACGATCGCGCCGCGCAGTGTGGAGTAAGGGCGCTCGGTCGTCGCGCCCATGGGCGGACCGTCCAGGTACGTCCCGTGCATCTCCACCACGTGCACCTTCAGCCCCGCGATGTCGCGCACCTGGGCGCGCGGACGGATCGGGTCGCCAGTGCCGTCGATCATCTGGCGCCCCCAGCGCGTCAGGTTCGCCTGCACCGTCCCGCCCGCGGTCGAGAACGCGACGACGCAGTCGCCCAGCTCATGGGTGACCTGCAGCTGCGCCTTGCGCATCGGGTTGCTCGGCGCGACCGCCTGCCACCCCTCGGGCACGGACCAGCGCAGCCCCGTGACCTCGACCGACTCGCTGCCCAAGATCTGGTCCGCAAGACCCTGCGCCGCGCCGTCTCGCTGCTCGATCGCTTCTTTCAGGTCACGCCCCATCGCCGCGGACTTGCCGTACAGGCTCTTGGGCTCCTCGGCCAGGTTGTCCAGCGCCCCGCCCGAGCCCGACGCGGACGCCGAACCCGACGACGTGTCATCGCACGCGCACAGACCAAAGACCGACAGCGCCAGCAGCGCCACGCCAGGGATCACTCGTGTCATGCCCGGAGTGTAGTGGGGGGCCTGGGCGGGCGGATCTCAGCCCGCCGCCAACGCGGTCAGGAACGCGACAACATCTGCAAAGTCCACGCTCCCCGCGGGCGCCGCCAGGTCCGCCGCCTCACCGCCCGTCGCGAACGCGCCCAGGAACGCGACCACATCCGAGAAATCCAGCACGCCGTACGGCTCGCTCAGATCCGCGACCGACGCCTGCGCCCCGATCAACCGGAACGCCATGTCCGTGTCGTTCTGATCCCAGAAATCCGAGCCCGCCGCGTTCGAGTACATGATCCGGCTGTTCCCGCTGAGCGCCTCGTACGACCAGCCGAGCTCGGTGCGACCCTGCACGCTGATCCAGTACGCCCGGTCCGCGTCCATGCGCACGGGCGGGTCCACCTCGAACGACGCCAGGTGCTCGTCCCAGACCCAGTGCCCGTCGATCACCTCGCCGCCCGTGGGCTCGATCGCGAAGGCGCCCGCGTTGTACACACGCGAGTCGGTCATCGCGCCGATCTCGCCCGCGTTGTCCAGGTAAACCGACACGCGGATCTCCTGCTCGTACTCGAAGTTGTACCCCCAGACCTGCACGCCCGTGATGTTCGTGTCCTGCGTCAGCGTCGCGTCGTCGTAGAGATACTCGTTCCACAGCGCGCTCGAGTAGTACCCGTTGGTGGTGTCGCCCTGCCCCGTGCGAGACGCCTGCTCGAAGACCACGCCCACCTGAGCGCCCGCCTGGGCGCCGACCGCACCGCTCACCAGCAACAGCATCATTGCGCGCATCACGACATCCTCCGTCTCAGCTCCGACCCCCATCGTCAGCCCGCAGGGCGCGGAATGACCCAGAGGCAGTATCTCAGATCCGCCCCCCGCCCCCGACCCCTCTGTTCAGATGGGTCCCGATGCAGGCCCTCAACACCCCTCAGGCCCCGGAATCGTCCCAAATATCGCCCGTGATCAGCTCGACCGAGTTCCCCCCCGGGTCCCGGATATAGATCGATCGGTCCCGCCGCCGGTTCTGGGGCCAGGTGATCTCCTGCTCGATCCCCACGCCGTGGGCCGCCAGCCGCTCGCGCCACACGGACAGGTCGTCACCGATGAGCAGCGCCACGTGCCCCGGTCCACGACAGCCGTGCGAGGGCACGTCCCGCCCCGCCGGCTCGCTCACGCCCGGATCGAACACGAGCAGGACCTGCTCGGGCGCCACCCGGAACGTGCGCATCAGCGTGGACGTGTCACCGTCGGACGCGAGCCCGAGCACGCCGGAGTAGAACCGCTGGGCCGCGTCCAGGTCGTCGCAGTACAGGACCGTCTCGAGGATGCCGCGGATGGGTGTCATGCAGAATCCTACCGCGCTTGGCGCTCGGCGCGTGCGCGCTGCCACACCCTCAACACGTCCAATCACCGCGCGCAGGCGTGGTCTGAGCGCGATCAGGCGTGATTCGCCTCGGATTCGGGACGCGTCCTGACCGGCGCGCTAGCCTGCCGCGTCTGGCGGCCGCGAGTCGCGGCCGCCGGCGGAGCACTGTGGACCCGGCGCGATTGCATCGCCCGAGCGTCCACCGCGGGCGTGCACGCGTCGCTCCGCCGCAACCGCGGTGCACGCTCATCCGACACAACCCCGGAAGGAACCGTCATGCTCACGGTCACAGACTCTGCGTGCGCCGCCATCGCCACCATGCTCAAAACCAACAACGCGCCCGAGAGCGTGGCGCTCCGCCTGACCGCCGCCGAGCAGGGCGGCCTGGGTCTCTCCCCCGACAAACCCAACGACGAGGACCAGAGCTACCACTACGAGGGACGCACCGTGCTGGTCATCACCCCCGAACTCGTGCAGAAGCTCGACGGCGTGGTCCTGGACTCGGAACAGGGCGAGGATGGCCCGCAGCTGGCTATCCGGCGCTCGGTGGGATGAACGCCCACATCGGCGCGCTCATCATCGCCCGATGCTGACAACCAGACCGCTGACTCAGCAGACGTCGCGCAGGCGGATGCCGCTCTTGGCCGACATCTCGACCAGGTGCGGCAAACTCCGCGCGCCCAGCTTGGCCCCGATCGAACGCCGGTGGTTGTCGATGGTCTTGCGCGACCGGTTCAGGCGACGCGCGATCTCGGCCAGCCCCAGCCCCTCGCCGAACAGCGCAAACACCTCGAGCTCTCGCCCCGACAGCGTCCGGTACGCGCCCAGCGAAGACCCGTTGGACGACACCGCGTCGAACGACTCGGGCGGGTCGATCACATCCTCTGCATAACTGGTGGACACCCAGTACCGGTCGCGCCCGTCCGCCCGCTCACGCACGAGCTGGCAGGTCGTAACCTGGCGGGACCCGCCGTGCAGCCCGGTCACCCCGCACACACGCTCGCCCATGCGGCAGCGCTCGAACGCGTCCAGAATCTGCTCCGCCACGTCCGGAGGCATCGCCGCGCTCAGATGCGCGGGCAGCTCCGGGGACGTCCCCCAGCAGCGCGCCATCGACGTGGACCACATCCGGATCACCCCGTCCTCGTCCACCAGCGCCGACCCGCGAATCGGGTCGTGCACGATCGCGTCCCACACCGACGCCTTCGCGGGCATCGTGTCAGTCGACGTCTCCAACGCCCGCGCCGTCCCCAGGCTCCCGAACGTCTTGGCCAGCGAGTCGCCCGCGTACTCCGCGAGGCTTGACAGCAGGTGCACCTCGTCGCTCGTGCACGTCTCGGGATGTCGGTTCAGGATGTACGCCGCCCCGATCGACCGCCCCTTGCTCACCACCGGCACACCCACGTACGACTCGATGCCCCACTCAAGCAGCATCGGGTTCTCCTCGCCCTCAGCGGCGCTCACCTGCGGGCAGGTCACCACGCGCTGGTCCCGCATGATCGCGGCCGTCGACCCGCGCTCGGGCCTGGCCCGCCTGGACCCCAGCGCGTCGCTCTGGCCCGGGATCGTCGAGGCGCTCCACGCGAACCCGCTGCCGTCC
>JAJDDH010000428.1 GCA_029260415.1 Phycisphaerales bacterium
CGGGATCTCGAGCCAGCACCAGGTCGCACCGCTCCCGGTCCCGCCGGATGGCCCGGTCCTCGATCACCCCCGCGTACACCCGCTCGCTGTGCACACCCAGCCCCGCGTGTCGAAACCCCTCGCCCAGCACCGGGTGCAGGCCCACCTCATCGAGCGAATCCAGCCCGAACACGCCCTGTTCCTCCTGCAACGCCCGGTCCCGATCGCGCAGGGTCTGCGCCGCGATCTCCACCAGCTCACGCCCTGACCAGGCCCCGTGCATGCCCTGAGATTACCGTCGCTGGTGGGTCCGAGCCGCCGCGCGTTGCATTCTCGCCCACTTTCCGCCATCATCCTCCTTCACCGAACCAACACAACGACCCTGCGATCGGACACACATGGAAGCTGTCAACAACTTCGTCGGGACGCTCAACGGCATCCTCTTCTCCAACTACACCGTCTACGCCCTCCTCTTTACGGGGCTCCTCTTCACCGTCTGGTCCATCTTCGGGCAGTACCGAGCGCTCACCCACGGCGTCTCCGTCGTCCGAGGCAAGTACGACGACAAGGACGACCCGGGCGCCATCAACCACTTCCAGGCCCTGTCGGCGGCGCTCTCCGCGACCGTCGGGCTGGGCAACATCGCGGGCGTCGCCGTCGCCGTCGCCCTGGGCGGCCCGGGCGCCGTGCTGTGGATGTGGGTCATCGGGGTCCTGGGCATGGCGCTCAAGATGACCGAGGTCACCCAGTCCATGCTCTACCGTGACACCTCCGACCCCGAGAACCCCCACGGCGGACCCATGTTCGTCGTCAAGGAAGGCTTCAAGGAGTGGGGCCTGGCGCCCATCGGAGCGATCATCGGGGGCATCTTCGTCATCACCCTCCTCATCTCCGCCCTCACTGGCGGCAACATGTTCCAGGCCTGGAACGTTGCCGACATCACCTTCACCTACTTCCAGATCCCCCAGGGCGTCACCGGCGTCGTCCTTACCGTCGTTGTCGGTCTCGTCATCCTGGGCGGCATCAAGCGCATCGGCTCCGTCGCGGGCAAGATCGTCCCGTTCATGTGCATCATCTACATGCTCGCCGCATTCATCGTCCTCGGCGTCAACGCCTCCGAGATCCCCGCCATGCTCGGGCTCATCGTCAAGAGCGGTCTGCCCGCCTCCCTCGGCGGCGCCGCACCCGACGCCACCGGCGCCTTCCTGGGTGGCACCTTCGGGTACGCCGCCATGTGGGGCATCAAGCGGGCCCTGTTCTCCTCCGAAGCGGGCCAGGGCTCCAGCCCCATCGCCCACTCCGCTGCCAAGACCAACGAGCCCGTCCGCGAGGGCGTCGTCGCGGGCCTTGAGCCCTTCATCGACACCATCGTCGTCTGCACCCTGACCGCCCTCGTGATCCTGTCCTCGGGCGCGTACAACCGCGAGGCCGAGGCCTCGTACGCCGACCCATCAGCCATGACCATCGTCCAGGCCACCAACGACGAGGGCCCCATCGAAAACACCTGGACCCTCGAGTCGGGCCCCCTCCCCCGCATGACCGAGGACGCCCGGCGCATCCGGCGCACGGGCGAGAACGAGTCCGGCTGGCGCGACGGCGAGACCGTCTTCGTCATCGTCAACGCCGACGAGGACACCAACACCGGACGCACCCTCCGCAAGATCACCGGCACCGTCGGCACCGCCGACGGACCCGACGGCGCCACCATCCGCACCGTCGACTGGGGCACCCTCGAAACCGACATCCAGCCCACCTTCCGCCTCACCGAGGACGGACAGCCCGACGAGGGCATCTACGGCGACTACGCGGGCGCCTCGCTCACCGCCTACGCATTCGACCGCGTCTTCCCGGGCTCGGGCATGGTCCTGGTCACCATCGCCGCCTGGCTCTTCGCCATCTCCACGATGATCTCCTGGTCGTACTACGGCGAGCAGGGCGTCTACTACCTCTTCGGATGGACACGCGAGAAGACCCTCAAGACCATCGTCTTCTTCTACAAGATCATCTACTGCCTGCTCATCCTGCTCACGACCATCCTGGCGATGCCCCTGTTCACCAACGCCAGCGGCGCCAAGGCCGCGTTCATCGCCAACGACCACCAGCTCGACATGTGGACCACCCTTGGGCTGGGGGTCATGCTCGTCGCCAACATCCCCATCATGCTCATCTTCGGCGCCAAGGCCATGGGCGCCTACCACAGCTACTTCAAGAAGATGGCCGCAGGCGGCGACCCGCCCCACGACGCCCCGCCCATCTCCGACGTTGTCGAGGGCAAGGACGTCGAGTAAGCCCAGACTGTCCCCCAAAACCAGGAACGCCCACGCATCACGCGTGGGCGTTTTCTTTTGTGGACCACCGCTCCGCCTCAGCCGGCGTCCGACGCCCCGAGCGCGTCGCGAATCTTGACCCGCGTCTCAACCGCGTGCTCCAGCGTGCTCGCCCGCACCTTCGCGAACGTGGACCTCCAGAACCACGGGATGGGCAGCACCGTCAACGGCAGGTACCACATCCACGTCGCAAACCACCCGCTCGTCCACGCCCCATAACTCCCGGGGAAGTACGTCTGCAGCAGGCTGTCTGTAATAGGAAGGCCCGGCCACACGCTCACCGCCAGCACCAGCGCGATCCCCACGGGCCACTTCCGCGCCGTGACCAGCCTCCAGCTCACGGTCGTGCGTCCGCCGTGCTCGCTCGCC
>JAJDDH010000429.1 GCA_029260415.1 Phycisphaerales bacterium
CGGGTCGGACACAGCGACCATGCGCGAGATCGCGGCCCAGGGGCACGGGGTGTTCCACAACGTGGTGAGCGCGACGACGCTGCCGCAGGTGTTCCTCAAGGCGGTGCGGATCGTGCGCAGCCCGATGGTGCGAGAGGAGCCGTTCGACGTGGTGGTGCTGCCCACGGGCTCGCCGCTGACCGAGGGGCTGGGCCAGCCTCCAAGGCTCAACGGGCTGGTGCTGACGCAGGCGCGAGAGGAACGGACGATCACGTACGCGATGGCGACGCCCGAGGGCGAGCCCGTGCTGGCGCACTGGCCCGTGGGCCTGGGGCAGGTCGCGGCGTTCACCTCCGACGCGCACCACTGGGGCGAGCGGTGGCTCGGCTGGGACGGGTACGTCACGTTCTGGACGCAGGTGGCGAGGCTGATCGGGCGGGCGCCGAGCACGTCCAACGCGGAGCTGACGAGCGTGGTGCAGGACGGGCAGCTGCTGCTTCGGGTGGAGGTGAGCGACGACGACGGGGCGCCGGTGGACATGCTGGACATGCCCGCGACGGTCTACGGGCCGCAGGGTGATCCGGTGAGCGTCCGCCTGAACCAGGCGGCCCCAGGGGTGTACGAGGGCAAAACCGCGGCGAGCGACGCGGGGAGCTATGTCGCGGTCATCAAGCCCCGGCGCGGGCGCGAGCGCCTGGCCCCGGTGCTGGGCGGGGCCTCGGTCGGCGCGGGCGCCGAGTTCCGGCGCCTGGAGTCGGACGCTGCCCTGCTCGGGTCGATCAGCCAGATCACGGGCGGGCGATCGCTGCGCCTGGGCGCACCCGAGTCCGCGGCGCTGTTCGATCGGTCGAGCGTGCCCGTGCGCCGGGCGCTCACGCCCATCTGGCCCATGCTGCTGGCGTGGACGATCGCGGTTTTCCTGCTGGACGTGGGGACGCGGCGCGTCGCGTGGGACCGGTTCATGAGCCGCGAGTTCGGGACGGACCTGGCCAGGCGGGCGCGCGAGGCGGTCGAGGACCGCTCGGCCCGGGCGACCAGGACGGTCAGCGGGCTGGGCGAGGGGCGCCAGCGTCGGCGTGAGCAGCCCAGCGTCGGGCCGAGGACGGAGTCGCTGAGCGAGGCCGACGCGCTGCGGGTGCAGCAGGAGGCCAAACGCCAGCGGATGCGGGCGCAGCAGGAGCGGATGAAGGAGATCCGCGAGCAGCGGCGCAGCGAGCAGGCGTCGCAGGAGACGAAGCCGACTGCGTCATCGAAGCCCGAACCCAAGACCGATGAGGACGAGGGCGCCTCGGGCCTTCTCGCGGCCAAGCGCCGGGCTCAGAAACGGTTCGAATCGCCCGAGGACCCCGATGCCTGAGCGCGATCCGACGCAGCGGTTCACGGACCGGGTCGCGGACTACACGCGCTTCCGCCCGTCGTACCCGCGCGGGGCGATCGACGCGATCCTGGATGGGCTGGGCGAGCCGCGGGCTCTGGTGGCGGCGGACGTGGGCGCGGGGACGGGGATCTCGGCGAGGCTTCTGGGCGAGCGCGGCGTGCGGGTGATCGCGATCGAGCCCAACGCGGCGATGCGCAAGGGCGCCGCGCCCCATCCGCGTGTCCAGTGGCGCGAGGGCACGGGTGAGGCGACGGGGCTGGACGGCTCAAGCGTCGACCTGGTGCTGTGCGCCCAGGCCTACCACTGGATGGACCCGCCCGCTGCGTGCGCCGAGTTCGCCCGTGTGCTCCGCCCCGGAGGCAGGCTGGCGCTCATGTGGAACGACGGGGACGAGTCCACGCCCGTTGCGGGGGCCTATTACGAGCTGCTCCGAAGGGTCGCGACGGACGGGACGCTGTCGCACAAGACCGCGGCCGCGGGGCCGACGATGGCGGCGCCGTTCGAGACGATGGAGCGGCTGACCTTCCGCAACGTGCAGCGGATGGACAGCGAGGGATTGATCGGGCGGGCGATGAGCGCGAGCTATGTGCCCAAGACGGGACCGGAGCGCGACTGGCTGGTCGGCGAGCTGAGCACGTTGCACGACGCCCACGCGGGCGGTGACGGGTTGGCGGCGTTCGACTGCCGGGTCGTACTGTACCTGGGCGAGAAGAGCTGACGCATTACTCGATCAGCGAGCCCTGCAGCGCCAGCTTTCCCGCGTCATCAATGCGGACGCGGACAAGGGAGCCGATGAGGTCATCGGCGGGCGTGCTGGATGTGTCCACATCGAAGAAGACGATCTGGTCGCCGTCGGTGCGTCCGGAGAACTGGGCGAGGCCAGCGGGCTCGGTTGCGGTCTCGGTCTCGGTCGTGGGCGCGGGGGACGAGCCGCTGACGGTGAGGCCGACCATGCCCGAGCCGGGCTTGACGTCCACGCCGCGTTTCTTCTTCTCGGATCGGCTCAGGCCCTCGACGAGGATGTCGAACTCCCGCCCGATCTGCTCGCGGCTGACACCATCAGAGATCTCCGCCTGGACCGCCAGCAGGCGGTTGTTCCGCTCCCGCTTGATCGCTTCGGGCACGTCGTCGGGGATGCGGTCGTAGGCGACGGTCCCCGGGCGGGGCGAGTACTTGAAGATGAACTGGTTCTTGGCGCGGCTGCGCCGGACCATGTCGATCGTCGCCTCGAAGTCCTCGTCGGTCTCGGTGGGGAATCCCACGATGACGTCGCCCGAGAGCATCAGCGGGCGCCCGATCTCGGGCTGGTCCAGGATGGCGCGGGCCCGGTCGAGGAACTCGAAGTACTCCTCGACGCTGTACCCCCGGTTCATCATCTTGAGCATGCGGTTGGAGCCCGACTGGGCGGGGACGTGCAGGTAACGGCAGATGCGGGGTGAGTCGCGGATGACCTCCAGCACGTCGTCGCCGAAGTCGCGCGGGTAGCTGGTGACAAAGCGCAACCGCTGGATCGCGGGGACCTCATCATGGAGAAGCTGCAGGAGGCCGGCGAAGGTGGTGACGCGTTCGCCCGTGAACGCGTCGCGGTGGTGCGAGCCCTTGTAGGTGCGTCCCTTCTGGGGCTGGAGAACGCCCCCCACGCTGACGCTGGCGCCGTGCTCGAAGCGGTAGTGGTTGACGGTCTGGCCCAGCAGCGTGATCTCGATGACGCCCGCGTCGGCGAGGCGTTTGCACTCGTCGAGGATGTGCTCCGGGGGCCTGTGCATCTCCGCGCCGCGGGTGTGGGGGACGACGCAGTAGGTGCAGAACTTGTTGCACCCGCGGGTGATGCGGACGTACGCCGACTGGCTCCGCCCCTCGTCCACGGGAGAGATGGTGCGGGAGAGGTCGAGCAGCTCCAGGTCGTCGCCCGCCGCGGCGAGCGTGCCCGAGCGGCGCGAGGTGTCGCCCTGGAGTGCGACCTGGTTGGCCGAGCGCCGGGCGGGCGCGTCGGCGGTGAGTGACGCCCGTGTGCGCACGGCGTTGTCGATCAGCTCGGGCAGCTTGTCGAGCTCGCCCGGGCCGCAGAGGATGTCCACGACGGGCATGCGGTCGATCATCGCCTCGCCGTCGCGCTCGGCCATGCAGCCCAGCACGCCCACGACCAGCCCGGGCT
>JAJDDH010000430.1 GCA_029260415.1 Phycisphaerales bacterium
ATTATCCGCGGGGCAATCCCGGGGGGGGGCTGGGGGGGGAGGGGCTACTTTTGGGGGGGCTGGGGGGCGCTGGGTTGGGGGGGTACGGGCTCGACGAAGGCCATGTGCACGGGCGTGAAGAAGCGCAAGCCCAAAAAGCGGCGGTAGATGGTGGCACGCCTGACCCCGAGGGCAGGCGTGGTGTTCTCAGGGGGCGGCACGGCTGCCCATTGGGTCAGGCGTTGCGCCGAGTGTGTGCAACGGGGGTTGGCGGGTTCCGGTAGGATCGGTCAACCTTCGGAGGGCAATGACCATGCGCACGATCACGGTACTCGCGGGTGTTCTGGCGACTTCGGCGATAGCCGGGGCGGGGTGGTACGGGTACGAAGCCAGCGCTCAGGCGCGGGCGGAGGCGGAGGCGCTCGCCGCTGTCGAGGCGATGTACAGCGTGATCTCGGGCCCGGCGGGTCAGGATCGCGACTGGGACGCCTTCCGCAACATGTTCGCGGAGGACGGGCGACTGTCGCTGTTCACCCGGGGTCGCCCGGCCGCGGCGGACGGGACCGGGGCGATCGCGCCGCGGCGCATCACCTGGACGCCCGACGAGTACGTCGAGAAGGCGGGCGCGCACATGGAGTCCAACGCCTTCTACGAGGAGAGCGTGTGGAACAACGTGCAGGTGTTCGGGCGGATGGCGCACGTCTTTAGCACGTACGAGACGTACAACACGCCCGGGGGCAAGGCGGTGGCGCGCGGGATCAACAGCATCCAGCTCGTCAAGGACCCGGCGGACCCGAGCGCGGGGTGGAAGGTGCTGCTCATCGTGTGGGACACAGAGGCGGACGGGCGGGTGGTGTCATCGAGCATGCTGCCCGCGAACGGGAGCGCGGTGGCGCCGACGGACGACTGAGTACGGCGCGATCGAGCGGTCAGGAACTTAAAAACGAACCGAGCCGCGGGCGTGTGTCCGCGGCTCGGTGTGCTTTTGAATGAATGAACTTGCGATCAGCCTTCGGAGGCCGGCTCGTCGGGGATGGCCTTGTCGAGGTTGATGAAGATGATGATGCCGCAGATGAGCGCGCCGAGGTTGAGGAAGACGATCGAGCACATTTCAAGAATTGAGATGAGCTTGGTCTTGGGCTTGTGCTGGGCGTAGTCGGGTTGGCCGAGCTTGACGAAGTAGATGATCTCGAAGACCGCGAGCACGGCGAGCGGGATCGCCACGAAGAACAGGATGCAGGTCGAGAGCCACCCGAGGGCGGCGAGCCCATTCAGGATGCCCGACACGAGCAGCGGGATTCGGATGATGTTGGGCGCGCCCGGCCCGGCGGGAGCTGGGGCGGCTGCGGGCGGCGGTGCGGGAGCTTCGGGTGTGTCTGTCATGGCGTGATCTTCTCTTGGTTGGGCGTGCAGTGCAAGTCCGCTTGCCCCCCTCAGTCGATGGGCAGCACGTCGCTGGCCCGTCCTTCGGCCCAGTCCTTGAAGCGGGGCCAGAAAACCTCCTCAACAAGGATCTTGAGGCAGGCGGCGATGGGGATGGCGATGAGCAGCCCGAAGACGCCGAAGAGGACGCCGCCGGCGACGGAGGCGAAGAGGATCATGGGCGTGGACATGCCCGTCTCCTTGCCCTGGATGAGCGGGGTCCAGACGTAGTCGTCCAGGGCCTGGGCGAAGAAGTAGAACCCGAGCGGGGCGGCGACGATGTAGATCGGGTTGCCGCGGATGCCCGTGTTGTTCTCGAGCCAGAGCAGGACGATGGCGATGGGCACGCCGATGAGCGCGAGGTAGGGCACGATCGAGAGCAGCGCGACGGCGGGGCCCAGGATGAACGCGGCGGGGACGCCGATGAGCCAGAAGCCGATCGTGAAGACGACCGCCTGGATGAAGGCGATGGTCAGGCGCCCGCGGATGAAGGCGGAGATGACCCTGTCGAACTTGGTGGCCAGGTCGATGATCGTGTCACTGTGGGCATCGGGCAAGAGCTTGCCCGTGAAGCCCTTGAAGTTGACCCAGCCGGTGCTGAAGAAGAAGAAAAAGAACGTGGTGAGGAAGGCCATGAACATGAGACCGAAGGCGGAGGCGACGAAGCCCAGCGCCGTCTGGACGACGCCCAGCCCGGCGGTTGCGGCGGTCTGGGCGATGCGGTCGGCGTTGGTGCGTAGCCAGCTGTCAATGCCCTCGATGGCCAGTTGCAGCGTCGAGTCGTCCTGGGTGCGGGCCTTGTCTCCGATCCAGAGCCAGGCGGAGCCTGACGATTCGACGTTGGCGCGAGCGACCTCGAGTTCCGCGTCGGTCGCGTTGACGTACTCGATCACCACACCGGTGTTCTGCACGACGCGGCTGACGAGCCCGACGCCCTGGACGACGCCGTAGGTCAGACCCAGGACCGAGGGGATGATCACGAGCGCGATGGTCGTCGCGATGATGGCGATGACGGCGCCCGTGCGCTTGAGGCTGGTCTTGCGGGTCAGCCAGGCGATGACGGGCTCGAACAGGTACGCGAGCAGGATCGCGAGCAGGACGGGGACCGTGACGACGCTGACCTTCTGCCCGACCCAGAGCAGCCCGAAGACGCCCAGGATCACCAGGACATCGCGCACGCCCTGGATCTGCCAGAGGTGGAGGTTGGCCCAGGACCGGCTCGGGGTCTGGCTCGGTTCGGGTTGGTCCTGTGTGCTCACGCGTTCAGGCTATCGCA
>JAJDDH010000431.1 GCA_029260415.1 Phycisphaerales bacterium
CGTTGTTGGTGATCTGGATCTCGCCCAGTGGGGGGGTGATCCCGCCCAGCGAGGTGATCGGGGTGGTCCAGCTGAGCGAGGGCGCCAGGTCCAGCCCGGTGGATGTGCCCGCGTTGAAGGGGGCGGCGGGGTCGAACACGAGCCCGAAGTCGGCGCCCACGCTCGAGCCCGTGAGGTCGAACGCCTCGAGGTTGCCCGCGGGCACGTCGATGGTGAGCCCCTCGCCCGAGATCGACACGCCGCCCGGGCCCAGGATGGAGACGCCCTGATCGATCTCGGCCTGCACGATGGCGGCGGTGATCGCGTCGGTGACATCGCCCACGGTGTCGCTCCCGGTGAGGTTGACGGTAAACCGCGGCCCGCCGTTGAACGAGAGCTCGAGGGAGCCGGTGGAGACGCCGTTGCCCTGGGCGCCGTCGAGATCACTGAGCAGGGTGTCGAGGGTGAGGTCCGGGTCGAGGTCCGCCGAGCCCTCGACGCGTGCGGAGGTGGCGCCGATGGTGTTCTGGGCGCCGAGAGTGACGGGGATGGTGCGCCCGAGCCCGATGTCGGTCTCGAGCCCGCCGTAGCCGCCCAGGTACTGGTACGCGCCGCCCAGGTCGTTGATGGGGGGCGAGCCGGGGCGGGTGCCGCCGAAGATGTGCCCGACGACGGACTCCTGGTTGGCCAGGGAGAAGAGCGAGGCGATCATGGAGTCGATGACGTTGGCCTGCGACTCGCGTTCGGTGGCGCCCGAGGGCGTGGAGATCTGCGCCGAGGCGATGCTCAGGGCCTCGTTGATCAGGTTCTGCGACTCGGAGAGCGAGTTGTCGATGACATCGAGCGATGAGCCCGCGTACTCCAGGTTCCGGAGGACCTGCGTGGAGCGTTCCAGGCGGTCGTCGAGCACGGAGATCGACGCGGCGCGGATGGGGTCATCGCTCGGGCGCCCGATGGCGACGCCGCTGGAGAGCTGCTGGCTGACGCGGAACAGCTCGGCGTTGGTCCGCCCGAGCAGCGCGAGCGACGTCTGGTTCCGCAGAATCGTGGGGACGCGTCCGATTCCCGATGGAGAGCTGGTCACGCCGTGCTCCTGGTTCAGATGATCGCGAGCAGCTCGTCCATGAGCTGGTCGGCGATCTGGATCAGCCGGGCGGCGCCCGAGTACTGCTGCTGGAAGGTGATGAGGTTGATCGACTCCTCGTCGGCGTCGACGCCGCTGATCGAGGCGCGCTGGGCCTCGAGGCTCTCGCGCACGAGGGATGCGGAGTTGGCCTGTGTCAGCGCGGAGCTGGTCTGGGTGCCCACGTGCTGGACGTGATCCCGCCAGTACTCGGCGAACGACCCGTCGGAAAGGGCGGTGAGCGCGTCGTCGCTCAGGTCCGCGAGCCCGAGGGCGGTGGCGTTCTCGACGAACTCCCCGTTGATTGACCGACCGAGCATGACGCCCCTCGGGTCGTCGATCAGGGCTTGGCGGACGCCGATCGAGTCCGCGTCGGTGCCATCGAAGTAGCTGTTGACGCCCATGACGCCCAGCACGTTGGACGAGTCGTCGGCGAACGAGAACTCGTAGCCGGGATCGGCGGTGACGGTGAGCTTGCCCTCGGTATCCCACGAGGCGTTGACGCCGCTGATGGCGTCGATCGCGGCGCGGATGTCCTCGGCGGAGGTGTCGTCGCTGTTGAGCCCGTCGAGATCGACGTCGATTCGGATGCGCTGGGTGGCGCCCGTGTCGGTGTTGGTGGTCTCGACGAAGAACCCGCCGTTGCTCGCGGCGAACGGCAGTTCGCTGAACGACTCGTTGTCCGGGTCGTTGATCGCGAGGGTCCGGTCGGGGGTGCGCACCTGCAGATTGGAGATCGTCGAGGTGAGCTGGCTCGCGTTGCGTCCGGTCGCGTGGAGCGAGTTGACGCGGAAGATCAGCTCCGCCGAGAGGGTGTCGAGCTTGTCGATGGTCCTGTCGATGGTCGCGCCCCGGGCCTCGAGCAGGCCCCCGATCGAGCCCGAGGTGATCGAGAGCGGCTCGTTGTCCGCGCCGACGACCACGCGGGTGGTCAGCGTGCCGTTCTCGTCGCGCCGCTCGATGTCCAGCCCCCGGCTCACGCCCCCGATCACGATGGGCGTGGAGCCGACGAGGATGTCATAGTTGCCCTGCCGGTCGTCAACGACGGTCACGTCGATAAACTCGCTCAGCTCGGTGACGAGCGCGTCGCGCTGGTCGCGCATGGCGTTGGCGGTCGCGGCGGTCAGCTCGGTGCGCTGGATCTCGATGTTGATGCCCGCGATCTCGTCGAGCAGCGCGTCGGCGCGGTTGACGCTGCCGTCGATCTCGTCCTCGAGCTGGCGGCGCAGGGCGCCCAGGTCCTTGCGCATCGAGTTGATGAAGCTGGCCATCCGGTCGCCCTGCTCGACGACGCCCGTGGGCGAGGCGACCAGGTTGGCGGCCTCCGACCAGGCGTTGAAGAAGCCCGAGAGCTCGCTGGAGAGGTCGAACCCGGTCAGCTCGTTGAGCACGCTCTCGAGCTGGTTGTTGATGTCGTAGGTGCGTGCCTTGGCGTACTCGTCGGAGACGCCGTTCCAGAGCCGCTTCTGCACCGCCTCGTTGATCTGTCGGCGGACGCCGTCCACCTGCACGCCCCGCCCGATGTAGAACTCGCTGCTCTGGTTGGAGCGGATGGGCGAGAGGCTGGCGACCTGGCGCGAGTACCCGGGCGTGCCCAGGTTGGCCAGGTTCTGGCCCGCGACCTGGAGGCCGATCTGGCTCGTGGTCAGCGCCGAGCGGGCGATCTGGATGGCGGCGGTCAGGCTCATGCCGGTTCCTCGCGACTCGAACTACTGCTTCAGGTCCAGGGCGCTCACGACGGCGGCTCCCTGCTCCACGCGACCGCTCTGGTCGTACGCCCCCGTGTGCGACAGGCGCGAGATCACCTGGCGGATCAGGCCTTCCATGTGACCGGTCAGCGCGTCGGCCGCCGCGCGGAGCGAGGACTGCTCGCGCCTGCACCGCTCGACGAGCCCGCGGAGGCGGTCGCCCAGGTCCAGCACCCGCTCACGGCGCTCCGCGTCGAGCGACGGGGCGAGCTGGGTGATCGTGGTCCGGGGTCCGCTGTCGCCCTCGCCCAGCAGCGCGCGCCGTTCGTCCTCAAGTATGCCGATGCCCTCGAGCAGATCGGCGCAGCGCTGGCCCGCCTCGCCCACGCGGGCGGGGTCCGCCGCGGCGATCGCGACGCGCTGGGCGCCCAGGGCGTCGAGCAGGCGTTCGTGCCGGTCGTTCAGCTCATAGAC
>JAJDDH010000432.1 GCA_029260415.1 Phycisphaerales bacterium
GTCGGGGCTCCAGCCCCCGGGCGTGGATCCGCCCGTGCGATCGGCATTTTCGTTGGTGGTCGCTGTGCTCATCGCTCGCTGGCTCCCGCTCGGACGCTCGTGCCCGTGGTCATGAATCTTTGCCCGCACGCGCCGGGCGTGCGCCCCCGGCGTCGGCGCGCGGGGGCCAAAACTGCGGCAAGGTCCGCGAAATCACGGTGAGAAATTGATCCCACCACTGTTTTCGACCGATTCCGTGCTCACGAATATCGGTTTCTCAACGCCGCGGACACTTGCGGCGACTCTCTCACACGAACCACGGAGACGACCCATGCCCGCACGAACCAAGACCCACAGCGGTCGCAAGACCACCGCCAAACGAACCGCCAAGCGATCCACCACCCGCAAGCCCGCCGCCAAGAAGACGACCGGACGCAAGACGACCGCTCGCAAGACCACGGCGCGCAAGCCCGCCGCCAAGCGGACCACCACCGCCCGCAAGACCACGGCCAAGAAGCCCACCACCCGCAAGACCACCGCGAAGCGCAAGACCACCACCGCGGGCCGCAAGACCTCGACCACCGGTCGCAAGACCACCGCCCGCAAGCCCGCCGCCAAGCGCGTCTCCGGTCGCACCACGACCGCCCGCAAGACCACGGCCAAGAAGACCGTCGCCAAGCGCAAGACCACCACCGCTCGCAAGCCCGCCGCGAAGCGCGCCACCACGGCACGCAAGACCACGGCTCGCAAGCCCGTCGCCCGTAAGACCGCGACCAAGCGCACTGCCGCCGGTCGCAAGACCACCGCCCGCAAGACCACGGCGCGCAAGCCCGCCGCCAAGCGGACCACCGCCCGCAAGTCGACCGCCCGCAAGCCCGCGGCCAAGCGCACGACCACCGCGCGCAAGACCACGCCTCGCAAGACCACCAGCCGCAAGAACGTGGTCCGCCGCATCGGCGGGACCAGCGCCAAGCGGTCCTTCCGCCGCGCCGCCTGATCGCGACGCCCTCAGCACACGACAAAGCCGCGGGACGCGAATCCCGCGGCTTTCTTCTTGCGCCCAGTGTGCTCTAGACCGCCGCGGGCTCCGCCTTGGGAGACGCCTCGGGCTCTGCGTCGCGCGATGCGCTCGCCCTGGCCCGCTCGTGCACCTCCCAGAAGTGCTCGAACGAGCCCTCGATCCCGAACCCCTCCATGAACCCCCGCGCCTCGGCGCCCATCGCCCTGCGGCGCTGCCCGTCGCAGGCCAGCCCGACGATCGCGTCGATCCACGCGTTCAGGTCATCGGCGGGCAGGACCAGCCCGGTCTCGCCGTCACGGATGACCTCCTTGGGCCCGCCCTGGTCCGTCGCGATCACGGGGATGCCGCAGCCCTGGGCCTCCATCACGACCTGCCCGAGCGTGTCGGTCGTGGAGGGGAACGCGAACAGATCGCTCGACGCGTACAGCGTGCTCAGCTCCTCGCCGTAGCGGAAACCCAGGAAGTGGGCGTTGCGCTTCTCGAGCTTCTTGCTCATCGCCTCCCGGTAGGGCCCGTCGCCCACGATGATCAGCTCCGCCTTCACGCCCCGCTCATCGCAGCGCTTCTCGACGCGCTTCCAGATGTCCGTGATCAGCTCCAGTCCCTTCTCCACGCTCACACGCCCGCAGAAGATAACCTTGAACGAGTCGCGATCAATCCCGTGCCGGACCCAGACCGACTCGTCCCGGAAGCGCGTGTGGAACGAGTCCTTGTTAAACCCGGGGCGCAGGCGGACGAGCTTGCCCGGGTCCATGCCCAGCTTCGTGAGCGAGCCCGCGTAGTCGGCGCTGCGGGTGAAGATCGAGGCGAAGCGCTTGTAGAACCGGCGCATGAACCAGCTCGTGGCCTCGGTCAGCGCGTGGTCGTCGAACAGGTTGTCCACGTACGCCGGGAAGTCCGTGTGGTACACCCCCAGCATCGGGATCTTGAGCTTCCGCGCCGCGAGCCACCCGGCGCACCCCACGGGCCCGGGCGTTGAGACGTGGATCACGTCCGGGCGGGCCTTGTCAGCATGCCGGAGCATCGCCAGCAGCGGGGGCAGCGCCAGCTCCAGGTTCTCGTACCCGGGCATCGCCATCGCGAAGACGGGCTTGAAGTTGTTGATGTTCGATCCCTCGGGGCACGCAAGCCTCGTCGAGGTGACGATCTCCAGGTCGCGATCGGTCTCGCGTGAGCGGATCGCGACGTCCTGGATAAACCGCGAGACGCCGTTGACGTCCGCGAGGGTGTCGGTGAACAGCATGACCCTCGTCGGGCGCCCGCTCGGCCCGGGCTGCAGGGCGTCGGGCTCGTTGGCGTTGTGCATCATCGATTCACTCCCCCGACGGGCCGGAACGCTCTGCCCGGGCCCATCCTAGGGTTCGGTCAGCAACCACCCACACAGGAGATCACCATGCCCCGCCTTCAAACCATCGACCCCAGCACCGCGACCGGCCGCGCCAAGGAGATCTTCGACGGCCCGCTCAAGGGCAAGCACTTCAACATCTTCAAGGGCATGGCCAACTCCCCCGCCGTCCTCGACATGTACCTCGCGATGACCGGCGCCCTGTCCAAGGCCTCGCTCAGCGCCAAGGAGCAGGAGGTCATCCAGCTCGCCATCGGGCAGGCCAACGACTGCGACTACTGCCAGGCCGCCCATACCGCCATCGGCAAGGGCGCCGGGTTGACCGAAGACCAGACCATCGAAGCAAGGCGCGGCAGCGTCCCCTCTGATGCCAAGCTCGACGCCCTGGCCAGGTTCGCCATCGCGATCAACGAGAAAAAGGGATTCGTCTCCGACGACGATCTGAGCGCCATGCGCAGCGCCGGCTACGACGACGGGGCCATCGCCGAGGCCGTCGCCTCCTTCGCCCTGGCGGTCTTCACCAACTACTTCAACCACGTGAACGACTCGGAGATCGACTTCCCCGCGGCGCCCGCGATCTAGGTGCGCGTTCTGAGCGCACAGAAAAGCCCCGTGTCGGGGGGTCAGCCGACACGGGGCACGCAGGGGATGCTCAGGCAAGTGCGCCGTCGCTCGCGCTTGCCCCTCTCACTCCTCAGTGTTCATCCACCCGCTCGTGGGACATCACCATCACTCTGCCATCACCCTGGGCGTTCGCCCACCCATGACGTTCGCTCACCCGCGTTTCGCCCTCGCCCGGTTCGGGCTGTATCGTCTGTGACGCCTGCGCCCCCTCCAACCCGCTTCCCGCAGCGCCACCACGAGCCCGACCCATGAGCCGAAACGTCCCAGAACTCCGTGTGATCTCCATCGGCGCCCTGGGCGCCCACCCCCTCCGCAACGAGCGCGCCCCCGTGCGCACCGGGCACGCCACCACCACCCTGATCACCGCAGGCGACGCCCGCATCCTCGTGGACCCGGGCCTGCCCGCCCCCGCGATCGCCGCGAGGCTCGAGGAACGCTCGGGCCTGAGCCCGGACCAGATCACGCACGTCTTCATGTCCCGGTTCCACCCCGAGTGCCGTCGGGGCATCGAAGCGTTCGCAAACGCCCAGTGGCTCCTGAGCGAGCGTGAGCGCGAGGGCGTGGGCGTGCCCATCGTCGAGGGGCTCAAGCGCCTGGGCGAGACCGCCGAGGCCGCGCGAGACGCGGGCGAGGAGCTGCACGAGGACCAGCGGTCGATGATCGAGGTCCTCCAGCGCGACGTCGCGATCCTCCAGCGGACCCAGGCGGCGCCCGACTCGCTGGCCCCGGGCGTGGACCTGTTCCCGCTGGCGGGCGTCACCCCGGGCCTGTCGGGCCTGCTCGTGCTCCGCCCCTCGGGCGACGTGCTGGTCTGCGCCGACGCGATCCCGACGATCGAGCACCTGGAGCAGGGCAAGGTCCTGCAGGGCGCCGCGGACCTGGACCTGGCGCGCGAGAGCTTCCAGGAGGCGATCGAGATCGCGGACCTGCTGGTGCTCGGGCGTGACAACATGGTGGTCAACCCGACGAAGAGGCCGTTCTGACGGTTTGGGGAGGCGTCTTGCCAACGGATCAACGCCTGAATTCCCTGCTCAAACAGCATGAGATGCTGTGCCCCTCATGTGAGTACAACCTGCACACACTCAGCAGTGGCGTCTGCCCTGAGTGCGGCACCCGACTCTCATTTGCCTCTGTCATTCGGAAGAACTACGGGAGGAGCCTCCGGAGCATTGAGTACGGCATCCCGTTCAACTTCTTCGTTCCCCCTGTCGTCTCTGCCACCGCGCTCGTGGTCTTCGTCGACGCGGACCCGTCGAAGAACCTGGTGGCGTGGTCCGCGCTTGCGGTCGTTCTCGCTGTGTCCCCGTTTGTGTACCTCGTCTTCGCCCTGTTAATTCTGGACAAGAAAGAACTCTGTATCGCCGATGCCTCCTGGAGGCGACGGGTTCAGCTGACGGTCTGGACACCAACAATACTCTTCGTGGTGTTGCTCCCGCTGATTTTGGTCCTGTCCTGAAACACCCCCGAGGCGCATACCGTCGCCCATGCCCCCCAGCCCCGTCGAACGCGTTCTCGCCCAGGCCTCAAGCCTGCTGTCCTCCGGGCGGGCGGGCGATGCGCTGCGGGCGCTGGCGCCGCTGGCGGCCTCCAAGGACGCGCGGGTGCACGAGCTGACGGCCCACGCCGAGCACGCGCTGGGCAGGCACGCCGAGGCGGTCGCGGCGCTGGGGCGCGCCGTCGCCATCAACCCCGCCAGCGCCGCGATGCGCACGCGGCACGCCTACGCCCTGCAGCGAGCCGGGCGGTACGAGGACGCGCTGGACGAGCTCGAACGCGCCCGCGGGCTCTCGCCCAAGCACCTCGAGGCCCAGCGCCTGAGCGCGTCGGTGCTCAACGACCTGGGTCGCCACGACGAGGCCCGGGTGCGCCTCGACGAGATCGACGCGAAGTTCCCGGTCTCGAAGCTCTCGCCCGAGCAGCGCCTGGCGCTGAGCCTGACGTTCGCCAACACCGCGCCCAGGGCCAGCGACCCGCAGGAGGCGATCGACCGGGTGCGCGCGGCGCTGGCCGACGCGGGCGACCTGCCCCCCGAGCCCCGCTCGGCCGGGTGGTGGAACATCGCCACCCTCAGCGAGAAGCTCGGTCTCCACGACGAGGCCTTCAACGCCTACACCCGGATGAACGCCCTGCGCAAGAGCGCGTGGGACCCGGACGCGCACAGCGCGCAGATCGATCAGCTCATCGACACGTGGACCAACAACGCCCCGAGCGCGCGAGCGCCGGGCGATGGCTCGGGCGTCACCTTCATCGTCGGCATGATGCGCTCGGGCACGTCGCTTACCGAGCAGATGCTCGCGCAGCTCGACGCCCTCACGCCCGGGGGCGAGACCAACGTCGTCTCGCGGGCCGTGTCGAGCGTTGAGCCCGCGGGCGGGCGGCACCGCCCCCTGCCCATCGACCGCGCCCGCTATACCGCGCCCGCGATCGACCGCCTGTCGTCGATCGTTCGCCAGGGGTACGCCCGGCTCGAGCCCCGCCTGGGCGGAGGCGCCCGCGTGACGGACAAGCAGCCGTACAACTTCTACTACCTCCCCCTGATCGCCCGCCTGCTGCCCGGCGCGAGGGTCATCCATTGTGTCCGCAGCCCGATGGACACCTGCCTGTCCTGCTTCACGCAGAACTTCGCGGGCAACCACGCCTACACGACCGACCTGGCCTGGCTCGGGCGGTACTTCCGCGACTACCAGCGCCTGATGGACGCGTGGACGGCGCTCAGCGAGCCTGAGATCCTGGAACTGAAGTACGAGGACGTGGTCCGCGAGCCCGAGGCGAACCTGCGACGGGCCGTCGAGTTCCTGGGGCTGGCGTGGGACGAGAAGGTGCTCGAGTTCCACGCGTCGGACCGGGCGGTCGCGACGGCCAGCCGCCAGCAGGTCCGCCAGCCGCTGTACACCAGCTCGGTCAACCGGGCGGAGCGGTTCGGGGCGGCGCTGGCGCCGCTGCGCGAGGCGCTGGGTGATCTTGCCACCTAGGCTCAGGCCATGCGCATCCTCCTGACCAACGACGACGGCATCGGGGCCCCCGGCATTGTCGCCCTGCACGACGCGATTAAGGACCTGGGCGAGGTGGTCGTCGTCGCGCCCAAGACGGTTCAGTCCGCCACCAGCCACGGCATCACGTACAACCAGCCGCTGATGGTCTCGCAGGTGCGCGTCACCCCCACGATGGGCGGGACGGCGGTGGACGGCAGACCGGCCGACTGCGTCAAGCTCGCGCTGACCAACCTCTGGCCCGACCGCTTCGGGCAGGGGCAGCGCCCGGACCTGGTGATCTCGGGCATGAACGCGGGCGCCAACTGCGGGATCAACGTGATCTACTCGGGCACGGTCGCCGCGGCGATCGAGGCCGCGTTCCTGGGCGTGCCCTCGATTGCCGTCAGCCAGCTCCTGGCTGGGGGCGACCCGGACTTCGCGGCCGGGGCGACGCACGCCAGGCGGGCGATCGACGCCGTGCTGGCGGGGGGCCCCATGGACGCCCACGAGTGCGTTTCGATCAATATCCCCAGAACCGAGCGGGGCGACGAGGACGCCCGGAATCCGCGGGAAATCCGGGTCTGCCCGATGAATGTGCACGGGCTTGTGGACAAATATGACAAGCGGCAGAGCCCCAGCGGAGAGCCCTACTACTGGGCCTCAGGGCACGGGCTGGACTTCCACGGCACCGACGCGGGATCGGACGTGGACGAGCTCAAGAACGGGCGCATCACGCTGACACCGCTGCACTTCGATCTGACGTCCGGGCCCGGGCTGGAACGCTGGAACGCCCGAATCGGGCGGTAGACATCCGCAATCGAGTGTTCGCCGCGGCGCTGGGGTGTATACCCGGATTCTCCACACCTCGCCGAGAGTTTGCGATCCGGACGCGCAATTTCTGCGCCCATGACTACCATCGCGACCTTCGGTCGCCGCGGGCGGCCGGCCTCCGTGGGCGGCATGCCCACGTCGCAGGAGTACCCCTCATGTTCACGGATTCCCCCCGTGTCGGCGCGATCGTTGTGCGCGCTCTTCCCGTCATGCTCGCCTGTGCGAGCGTCCAGGCCCAGAACTGCCCCTCGCTGCCCGACGCGACGGATGTGTTCGTCTTCGAGGACCACGCCAACCCGGGCAAGAGCTACACCATGGACGCGGGCGAGGCGTTCGTGCCCGATCGCAGGCCCGTCGCCGTCGTCGCCCCGTTCAACGCCAGCTACAGCGACACCAACCCGCTGGGCTGGGTCGGGTGGTTCCGCGATCTTGACACCTGCGGCGAAGAGCTCGTCGTCCGCCTCGACGACGCGTGGAACGCGGGCTTCCGGCGCATCGCGCTCAACCGCCCGGGCGGCGTGCTCGAGAACAGCGACCAGGTTCAGATGTCCATGTTCTGGTACCTGGAGCAGCAGCGACGCCAGGCGTACAGCGTGCACATGCGCGACTGGATCAACGAGAAGCGCGCCATCGACCCGAGCCTTGAGGTCGGGCTGTTCATCGGCTCGCGCCACAACTCGCCCTGCACGCCCTGCCTCGATGGTGACGCGGACCTCACCAGCACGACCGACTGCATCGACGACCCGAACTTCATCCCCGGGTGGCAGGGGCGTTTGGACGCCGCGACGCGCCAGAGCGCCGAGTGGACCTACCAGAACACCCGCCCGTTCATCAACAACGGCGTGGACGCGCTCTGGTTCGACAGCGCCAGCCTGCGCGGCAACACCACGGGCGTGATGTCCATGCGCGACTCCATCCTCGCGATGCAGCACAACCCCGACTACGCGGGCGTGCTCATCGGGGGCGAGGCCGTGCCCGAGGGCGTGATCGTCGAAGGGCAGTGGGTGCCCAACCCGGCGGTCCTCCAGGCCCCGTGGATCGCCCTGCACCGGTTCTTCCTGCAGGACTCGCGCGCGGGCGAGGTCTACGACCCCGCGACCACCGAGATCGGCGTCGCGTTCATGAAGCCCGACGTCTGGCCCCAGTACGGCATCCGCGACATGGCCGACTTCCGCGACCGGGGCTATGTCCTCTGGTCCTGGCGGGCGTTCTCGTTCGACATGATGCAGCGTGTGCACGACGGCGAGAACAACGAGTTCTACGACGCCGTCGCCCGCGACGGGATGCTCGCGGACGTCAACGCGGACGAGGTGGTGGACATCAGGGACCTGGAGGACTTCCTCACGCGGGTCGTCTCGCCCATGCCCCCCGTCCGCCCCGCGATCTGGGACGGCGACATCAACAACGACGACATCAAGGACTTCGCGGACGTGCTCTACTTCCTCCAGGCGTTTGCCGCCGCCCAGTAGGCGCACGGAAACGGCCGTACGTGAGTACGGCCGCCCGGAGAGAAAGAGAGAGTTCCTCACGAACGCCCCGCGCTGCCGCGCGGGGCGTCGTATTTTTCGTTTAGACCATGCCGTCGAGTTCTTCGACTTCCTGGGCCAGCTGCACCTTGAGCTTCTCGATCTGCTCGCTGCCCAGCTTGAGCACGTCGCGGACGTCGGAGGGGATCTCGGTCGTGTCCATGTCGAGGCGGAAGCGTCCGACGACCTCGCCGGCCATGTGGTCCGCCGCGGCGATGACGCACACGAGCGTGCGCTTCTCCTCGGGGGCCTCCATCGGGCGATGGTGGAACCCGGTGACCGTGGCGAACGGGGCGGGGAACTTCCACTTGGTGCACAGGGCAGCGCCGAAGTCCTGGTGGTTGGCGCCGAAGACGCTGTCCTCGACCTCGAGCATGTTCAGCGTCGGGGTCCCGTCGGGACCGGCGCAGACCTTCTCGACGACCTCGATGAGCTTGTTGCGGTCGAACTGCATCTCGACCATGATCCCGATGTCGTGGATCAGGCCCGCGAGATAGGCCTCGTCGCCCAGGCCCAGCTTGAGTGAGTCGGCGATGAGCTTGCTGCCCGCCGCGACCGCGTTCGAGTGGACCCACAGGTCCTTGGCGCTGAAGTTCGGGGTCAGCTCGCCGCCGCGGAAGAGCTTGGCGAGGCTGGCGGCGATCGCGATGTTCTTGACGGCGTTGAGCCCGAGCATGACGATCGCCCGGTTGATCGAGGCGATCTGACCGGGCAGGCCGTAGAACGAGCTGTTGACCACCTTGAGGATGCGGCTGCACAGCGCCGGATCGCCCGAGATGACCTCGTGCAGGTCCTGAGCGGTCGAGCTCGGGTCCTCGACAAGGTCGATGATCTTCAGCGTGATCTCGGGGAGCGTCGCGATGTGGCTGATCTCGCCGATCGCGCCCGTGACGACTTGCTCTCTCTGCTCAGCGGTAACAGCCATGGGTCTTCCTTTCGGGAACAGACCCAGGCCTCATCGGCACACTTCTCGCCCCACTTTCTTGCGACGAACTCAATCCGCCGAGAATCCGCGGGCACGACCGCAGACAGCGGGCCAGAGCACGGGGCTCCGTCCGAGAACCCGGCTCAGTATGCGCAGTGTTTGCGGATCATCCCCGGTCTCTGGGGGTCGATCTCGCTCAACGCCGCGGCCGCCCTGGGCCCCGCGCCGCCATCACCGAACGGGCGGGTAAACGGCCCCGCCAGCGAGCGGGCCTCCTCCAGCCCCTCACGGATCGCGTCCACACCCTCGACCGCGTGCACCACGTTGCTCCCGTGCTCGCGCCCGTTCTGACGGGCCCCGATGTTCAGCGCGGGGCAACCCAGCGCCCCCGCCTCGATCAGCCCTGCGGAGCTGTTGCCCAGCATCGCCCCGCCCGAGGCGCCCACGCGCTTGAGCAGCGCCACAAACCGAGCCCGGTCCAGGTGCTTGACGAGCATGACCTTCCCACCCGCGCCCAGCAGCGCCCGCATCACGCCCTCGCGCCCGGGGTCGTGGTTGGGGTGCAGCGCGAGCGTGCGCGCGTCGCCCAGGGCTTCGAGCGTCAGGCTGGCCGCGTGCTCCTCCGCCTCGTCGGTGCGCCCGATCGGGTGGGTGAGCAGGACAAGCTCGGGCGAGCCGAGCTCTTCAAAGGTTGCGTCGTCCATCGCGTCAACGTGCTCGAGCCCATCTATGGCGGGCGAGCCGATCACGCGGACATGCTCCGGGCGCTCGCCCATGCGCTTGATCCGCTCGGCGCTCTGCTCGCTCGCGGGCAGGTGCAGGTGCGCCAGCTTGGTGATCGCGTGGCGCATCGCCTCGTCCGCGACCCCCACGGCCCGGTCCCCCCCGTGGATATGACAGACCGCGATCCCGCCCACGCTCGCGGCGCTGGCCGCGGCCAGCGCCTCGATCCGGTCCCCCAGCACCACCACCCACGCGGGCGCCAGGCGCTCGAAGCTGCGCCCGAACCGGGCGACGCCCCTGCCCAGGGCCTCGACATCCGCCCAGCGACCGGTCTTGCCGACGGTCTGCATCGGGATGGAGTCCGCGACCTCGAACCGCTTCTTGATCTCGCGGAACGTCTCGGCGGGCTGGATCAGGTGCGAGCCCGCGGCGATCACCAGCAGCTCCTGCTCCGGGCGATCCCTGACCGCGTCCATGACCGGCTTGAGCAGCCCGAACTCCGCGCGCGTGCCCGTGACGATCGCGACGCGCCGGGGCGCGTCGGGCGTGGGGCGCCGGTCGCGGGCGAGCTCGTCCTTGCAGTCTGTCCAGCCGTCGCCGATCATGCGAGGTCGTCCTCCGTCAGCGGCGTGTCGGCCTCGACATCGCGGGCGAGACGCTTGCCGATGACTTCATCGAGTCGGCATGGCTCGATGCCCGTGCCCGGGCGCTTGAGGGTGAGGTCTTCACGCGTGATGCCTTTGCCGGGCACAAGATCACGCGTTGTGACCAGGCTCTGGCGTGCGACCTCGCGGACGTTTTGTTCACATTCAAGCACGTCCTTCTGTACGAACACCGCGATATCTGATTCGCTCACGTCCCCTACCTGACACTTCTTGCGCATTGCCACGATCGCGGGCAAGTTCTTGCGATGCTCGGGACTCGAGATCCAGCGTCCCGATCCGTTTTTCTCTACATACCTTTGGAACTCAGTCGGATTGAGTGACGCAATATGGTCAGGTCCCTGTGCGCTTGTGTCATACGTGAGGTGCTTCTCGTAGATGACAGCTCCCGGCATGACGGCGCCGCATGACCCCGTGTGGTCGCTGTACCCAACCGGCAACAGGTCGTTGAAACGCTCACTGAGTGCGACAAACCCGCCAGTCCCGTCCTCCGGCGCCGGGTAACAACTCACACACTGAAGCAACGCCAGCCGATCCCGGATCCCGTCCAGCCACCCCACTGCGCGCACCACCTCGTCCAGCGTGCTCGCTCCTGTGCTCACGATCAGCGGTTTGCCCGTCTCCGCCAGCTCTTTCAGCAGCGGCCTGTTGATCACATCAGGCGACGCGCTCTTGTACGCGTCCCACGCCAGCTCGCTCGCGGGCTTGACCAGCTCCACGCTGAACACCGTCACGATCGCGTGGATCCCCAGCCCGTGCGCCCGATCGACGACCAGCGCCATCTCGTCGAGCGAGAGCTCCAGCCTCCGCAGCATCGCGACCGGGTCCGTCTCCCCAGCGGCTTTCTGGTACGCCGCGAGCTTCGCGGCCTTGCTCAGCAGCCGGTCCGTCTCGAAGTACTGCAGCTTCACCGCGTCCGCGCCCGCCCTGGCCGCGGCCTCCGTCAGCTCCAGGGCGCGCGCGATCTCGCCATCATGATTCACGCCGATCTCGGCGATCACGTACGGCGGTTCGCCCGGTCCGATCTCTCGCGTTCCGATCTTCACAGTCTCAGCCTAGCCCGTCCGCCGCCAACGCCGGGTGGGCTGGTGCTCATTGAGCCCCAGCCGCTCGCGCAGGATCGCGTCCGCCACCAGCTGATCCACGCGGCAATCGATGTCGATCACCTCGCCCTCGCCCGTCACCACCCCGCCCCGCTTGGCGCCAAGAAACGCGTGCGGGCCCGGGGCGACGCCCTCGATCTGGTGCAACAGCGCCTCGCGGGTGACCGCGAGCACACCACCATCGGGGATGTGCGCGGGCGGGAGGTCCTGCCTGCGGTAGACGCCGTGGTTAAGCACGTCGCCCTCCCACGGGTGGGCGGCGCCCTGGTCATCGAGCCGGGCGGTCCACCACGGGTGGTGCTTGCCCACGGGCGCGTAGCTCTGCACGCTGTCGAAACCCTGGCCCAGCCGCTCGATCGCGCCGTCGATGAGACCCGCGGGGCGCACGGGCACATTGGCGTACAGGATGACCACGGGGCCTTGTGTCCAACCGATCGATTCGCACGCGTGACGCGCCGCGTCGTCCACGGTCGCGGTATCCAAGGCGAGCTCGCTGGGGCGATCGACCGCGTCGGCGCCCAGGCTCCGGGCGATGTCCTGCGCCCGCGCGTCGTCGCTCGTGATCACCACGCGCGACACGCCCTCGCTCGCCTTCGCGGCGTCGATGGTCCACGCGATGCACGGGCGCCCGCCCACGCACGCTGTGTTCTTCCCGGGCAGGCCCTTGGAGCCCGCACGCGCCAGGATGATGGCCAGCGCGCTCACGCGGCCCTCCCCGCAGAGGCGCGCCCGGGCTTGGGCTCGATGATCGCGTCGCCGACCTCACGCGCCGAGCGCCGGGACATCGCCCAGATCTCCGCGAGGTTCGCGCCCGCAGAGTATCGAGCGCCCAGCGCCCCGCCCCGGATCGTGCCGTCAGAGAGCATGGTGATCGAGTCGTGCTGCAGCTGCGCCGCCCGCCAGGCGGGGATGGGCAGCGGGCGGATTCGCTCGCCGCGCATCGCGTGCGCCGGGGGGTCGATGACGCTGGCGCCGCACGCCATGATCCACGCGTCGTGGAACCGCTCGATCTCGGGCAGCGCCGCGGCGCACCGCGTGATCCGCGGCACGATCCACGGGCGCTCCATTCCCCCGCGCGTGCTCAGATCACGGCGCATCTCCAGCATCCGCTTGAGCCCCGCGTCCACGGCCTCGAATCGTTCGGTCCCCGTCAGCTGCCGGTACGTCTCGCCCGTCGTCGCGAGCAGGTCCACGCTGATCACGTCCGCGCCCGAACGAAGCAACGCGTCCAGGCCCTCCTCGTCGTCGCCCAGGCGGGCCAGGTCGGTCCGCAGGTGCACGCCCCCGAACCCGATCTCGCGGGCCAGGCGCACGATCTCGAGCGCCCGCGGGTGCATCAGCGGGTCGCCGGCGCCGTGGAGCGTCAGCGTCGCGTCGCTCGTCGCGGCAGCGACCTCGCCCAGCAGGGCGTGGATCTCCGCGATGGACAGCATCTCGCGCTCAACGGGCTCGGCGCTGCCCCGCAGCTGCGCCCCCCACGCCCCGCCCAGCAGGCGCCCGGAGCACAGCTCGAGCGTGATGTTCGCGGGCAGCTCGGGTGTACTCATCGACAGGTGCGAGAGCGCCAGGGTCAGCTCGTCGAGCCCGATGTCCAGCGCTACCTCGCCCAGCGGCGCCAGCGCCGCGCCGATCTGCTTGCGACGCGCCTCAGAGTCCGGGATCGCGCGAACGCCCAGCGAGCGGAGAGCCACGGGAGTCTGCACGCACACGGGCTTGGCGATCGGATCACCCTGCGGCGCGATGGGCAGGTAGCCGACCAGCCCGCCGATGCTCGCCAGCGAGCCCGCCTGCTCGCGGGCCTCACTGAGCGAGGCGACACCCGAGCGATCCAGCAGCACGCCGCAGAGCCCGGGGGGCGCCTGTGTGATGACGATGCGCAGCGACTCGGGCGCCGAGCGGTAGCGCTCGACGACCTGCTGGGTGAGCCCGGGGTCGACCAAGGCCCAGTCGTCGCCCACGAAAACCGCCGCGTCGATGGCGCGCCGCTCCATGACCTGCCCGGCCATGCGGGGCTCGAAGGCCTCGTCGGCCGCGACGAGCGCGCCGATGCCGCCGCGCCAGCTGTCCTTGCCCCAGATGCGCCCGCTGCCCACGCCGCGCCTCCGGGCCTCGATCTCGCCCCCGTCCACGCGCTCGATCGCGACGCGCGGGTTGCTCGCGGTGTCCCCGAGGAGAGATCGGACGCGATCAGGCTCGCCCGCGAGAAGCACGACCTCGTCGAGCCCCCTGGCGCGGAGCAGGCGCTCGACGCACATCCGCAGCGGGCCAAGCCCCGCGACCAGCTCGCTCGACAGGTCGCGCGCCGTGCCGAGACCGCCCAGGGTCTCGCAGACGGGCACGATCGCCGCGACGCGTTTGGGGGCGTTCCCCCCCGCGACCCGCGCCGAGTCCGCGGCGGGAGCGGGATCGCTCGTGAGCTTGGGCGCCCGACCCGCGTGCGCGCCGACCGACGCGTCGAGCAGACGCGTCAGCGCCCCGCTCGCCTCGCGGATCCACGACACGTTGGTCCGGTCTCGCTCGATCTGGCGTCGCTGACGTTCCAGCGCCGTCTCGTGGCTGGCGACCTCGATCGCCCGGTCCGCCCGCATCCGGTTGAGCGCCCCCGTCTGGTTGATGAACTGGGTCAGGCGGAACGCGGGCTGGAGGCCCGCCACCTCGTCGCGCAGCGCGTTGACCCGCGAGATCAGCCTGTTGACCCGTGCCTGGTCCCGATGCGACTCGAGCATCTCGCTCAGCGCGGACTCGGTCTTGGCGCACAGCATCCCGATCGTGTGCGCGTCGCGCCGGATCGCTTCCAGTCGCTCGCGGACCTGCGGAACGCGTGCGTCCGCGTCGATCCGCGCCGGCGACTCGTCCGCCGGCGCCAGCAACGACCCGGGCGGCGCGTACACCCCGAGCGCCTCGTCCAGGGTCATCGTCTCGACCGAGCGCTTGAGGGCGCCCCCCTCACAGGTGTCGATCGTACGGAGCCCGAGCTGCGCGTCCTGGCTGAACATCGCCTCGAACTGCGCCAGGTAGGTCGTCATCTGCTCGTCGCTGTAGACCTCGCCCCCGCCCTGGGCCCGGACCTTGCGCAGCAGGCTCCGCATCCGCACGATCCGCTCCCACTCGAGTGTCTCGAGCGTGCGGAACGCGCCCAGCTCCGGCGCCCACACGTCGTGGATTGCCGCGCCCGCGCTGTAGTACTGGCCGTCGGTGAACGCCAGGTCCTGCCCCACGAGGATCACCGGGTCGCACCCGAGGTATCGTGCGAAGTAGTGCGCCAGGTGCGCCACCGTCGCCCCGGCCTCGGTCCGCCCCATGTCCCGCGCCAGCGCCGCGCCCAGCGCCTCGTCGAGCAGATCATCGCCCGGCGTGCGCACCAGCCCCGGGAACGCGTCGAGGATCGCCGGGTTCGCCTTGGGCTCGGCGATCAGCGTCACACCCTCCACGTCCTCGCTCGTCAGCCCCTCGTAGAACCGACGGCTGATCTCGTGGTGGTCCAGCGCCGTGACGTAGTGCGGCCTGATCCCCCGCGCCAGCAGCGGCTTGAGCACCGTCTGCACCGCGATGATGACCACCCGGTCGCGCAGCCCGGGCTGGGCGAGCGTGTCCATCGCGCGCTCCAGGCTCGGGCCCGCGCTGACGACGATCGCGGGCTTGCCCGGTTGCGAGTCCTTCAGGCCCGCGATGCCCGTGTTGCCAGCGTAGTGGTCCGCGTTCATCAGCAGGTTGCGCAGCGTCGTCTCGCCCTGGACCAGGGTGGTGACCACGCTGGTGCGCACCGCCGAGAGCACGCGGGTCAGGTTCTGGCAGAAGGTGTCGTTGGCGTCGCCCAGCCTCGCCTTGCTGGGCGGGTGGGCGACGATCCCGAACCCGAGCGCGACGACGCCCTCGAGCCCGGACATCGCCTCGGACATCGCGGGGCGGTCCTGCGCGTCGGTCAGGAGCACGAGGTTGGTGGTTTGGATCCATTCGCTGTGATCGACGTTCTCGAGCACGGCGCGCAGCAGCGCGACATCGGGCTCGAAGCAGAGGATGATCCCCGTCTTGCCCAGGCGTGCCGCGACCTCTCGCACGTGCAGCCCGAGCCCGAAGCCCAGCACCGCCAGCCCGGCGGAGGACTCGACATCAACGCCCTCGGCCAGGCGTCTGGCCTCGGTCACCGGGCGGCGGGCGCTGGCGAGCAGGCGCCCGCTGTCCCCGTCACCCAGCAGCCTGGCGCTCTTCGCGTCCTCGTCGGTCTCGATGAACTCGATGTCGGTCCGCGCGGGCGTCTCGCGGATCCGGGCGCACACCGACGGGCAGGTCCGGGCCAGGGCCTGGAGGTTCCGCTCCAGCACGCCTCCGGGCGCATCGCCCTGGTACGCGCTCTCGAGCCCGAAGCTGAGGATGTCCATCCTGTTGTCCTCCGCGTGCGCACGACACACCGCCCCGATCCCCGGGGCGCCAGGGGTCAAGATCGGCCCGCGCGCGAACCCCGCTGCAACATTGCCCCCTCGCGGGCGTAGCGTCTGGGGACATGCAACTCGAAGACCTCACCCCACGGATCGCCCCGCTCCCCCAGCCCGGGCTGATCGAGCGTCTGACGCTCGAGTCCCCCATGACGCTCGTCGCCTCGCTGGTGGTGATCGGGCTCGCGGGCGTGCTGGTCCTCAACACCAGGGGACGCCTGAAAGCGGGGCTGGTGGTGCTGGTGCTCGCGGGGCTGCTCGCGGGCGGGATCGCCCTGATCGCGGGCCTGATCCAGACCCCGCGCGAGACGCTGCTCGACCGCACGCGGGCGCTCGTCACGGCGCTTGCCGAGGTGGACCGCGCCTCGCTGCACGCGATGCTCGACCCCGAGGCCGAGGTGCAGGTCCGGGGCATGACCACGTTCAGAGGGCGGGAGACCATCCTGAGCACGGCGGATCGGTACGTGGGCAACGGGGCGATCAGCTCGCACGCGATCCCCGAGGTGCAGGGCGTGATCGACGGCCCCAACGCCGCGCGGACCCAGGTCCGCGTGCGCCACTCGGGCAGCGTCCCCCCCGCGAGCTGGTGGAAGATCACCTGGTACCGCGCGAGCGTGGACGAGCCCTGGACGGCGGTCAGGATCGAGCCGCTCTGGATCAGCGGGCGGGGCAACCTGTAGCAACGCCCGTTACCCGCGGGGGATCTGGACGAGCTGCGAGCGCTGGAGCCTGCGGATCGCCTGGCCCGAATCGGTCCGCAGGGTCTCGCGGAACCCGGCGCCGTTGACCAGGTTGTTGGGGTGACGCTCGCGCGCCTCACGCAGGCGGCGGGACTCGATGGGCGGCGTGACGGACGCGTCGTGATCGCTCTCGGCGAACACCCCCACTGTGACGGTGCTGCTCGTGGAGCCGTGGAAGTAGAACGCCCGCTCGCCCTCGGCGCGGAGGCTGGCGACGGCCTGCTCGGCCGCGGCCCGGAACTGGCGCACCTCGTCGGGCGAGGGCATGCCAGCGCCGACCCGCGCGTACGCCCCGATCTGCAGGGTGTACTCCGCCTGGGATCCCAGGCGCCCTCGGACGTTGCGCAGGTCCCACTCGGGGTTGGCGCCCCCCGCGTGCGCCCCGCTGGGTGGGGCGAAGAACGCGCCCGCGTAGGGGCGTGACCCGTTGACCTCGATCGCCCGCACCCGCTCGAGCTCGGCCTGGGCCCGGGCGTCGGTCGGCGAGGCGTACGACCCGACCCCGATGACCAGGCCCCCGGCGCGCCGCTGGAGCGACGCCTCGGGCAGTCCCCCGGCGGAGCGGACGCGGTCCAGGCGAGCCGCGGCCCCGGCCGCGCCCCCCTCGGGCACGCGCGAGACCAGGATGCTCCATCCCTCGCTCTGGCTC
>JAJDDH010000433.1 GCA_029260415.1 Phycisphaerales bacterium
CGGCGGAGCTGCTGGGCGTGGAGGCGGAGATCGAATTCTCAAGCCCGGCCCAGCCGAAGAACCAGTTCCTGCCCGATGTCGGGCGGCGCATGGGCGCGGGGCTCGATCGCGGGCTCGACGGGATCCGGACGCACCTGAGCGCGCTGATCCCGCTGATGCGCGAGGCGGGCGAGCTGTAGCTCACTGGGCGCGGAACGCCTCGGCAATCAGCCTCGGCAGGATCTGGGCGGACTTGCCGCGCAGCGCCCACGTCACGTTCGACGACATCGGCGTGTCCTGCGGGTTGACCTCGATCGTGCGCGCGCCGTTGGCCGCGTCCAGCTCGATGAACCCCGCGGCGGGGTAGACGACGCTCGACGTGCCGACCGAGAGCAGCAGGTCGCAGGACTCGAGTGCCGCGAAGCTGCGTTCCAGCGCGGTCTCGGGCAGGGCCTCACCGAACCAGACCACGTCCGGGCGGGCCGGGGCGCCCGCGGGGGAGATGGGCGGGAAGTCGGGCCAGGGCTCGGGCGGGGGTGGGGGGGTGACGGGGCGGTTGGTCTGTGAGCAGCGCCAGGTCATGACCGAGCCGTGGAGCTCGACGGGGTCGGTGCTGCCCGCCCGCGTGTGCAGCCCGTCAACGTTCTGCGTGAGCAGGGTGAAGGATCCGCCCAGGGCGCAGATCTCGCGCTCCATGCGGGCCAGAGCCAGGTGCCCGGCGTTGGGCTCGCAGGCGGCGCAGCCCAGGCGGCGGTGGTCGTACCAGCGGGTGACCAGCTCGGGGTCGCGGGCAAACGCCTCGGGCGTGGCGAGTTGCTGCGGATCGAAGGAGGCCCAGAGGCCCTCCATGGTGTCGCGGAAGGTGGGGATGCCGCTCTCGGCGCTGACGCCGGCGCCGGTAAGGACGACGACGCTCCTGGCGTCTCGCAGCGCCGTGGCGGGCTGGGCAAACGTCTGGTCATCCACGCGCGGGGTCTCCTGCGGGCGAGCGGCGGGCCCGCCCGGTACACTGTGAGCCTATGGGCGCGAAGGACCGGTCCCTCATCGTCAGTGACGGCGGGCTCACGAGCCTGCTTGCCGCCGCCATCGCGGGCGAGGAGGACGCACTGCGTCCGCACGACGCCACGCTGCAGCAGGCGGACTCGAGCCTCGTCTGGCCCGTCTCGACGGCGCTGGGGCTGGACCCGATCTGCGCCCACGCGGCCTCGCGTCACGCCGAGATCTTCTCGCTGGAGTACGTCCCGCCGGGGGACGAACGGGCGGGTGGCACACTTGGCGCCACGCTGGGCATGCGGGGCGAGGTCGAGACGCTGGTCCTGCTTCGGGCGTGCTACCTGGCCGCGGCGAGGCGGTGCAACAGGGTTGTCTGGCCCGTGCATCACAAGCTGGCCGAGGGCGAGGTCGCGGACCTGGACCGGATCGCGCGGTCGATCGATCGGGCGCTGCTTGTTGGGCGACTGATCTCGCTGGACGACGACGAGCTGGGCGGCGCCGAGATCACGATCGAGACCCCCTTCGTGGATCTTGAGGACGACCAGATCGCGGACCTGGCGCTGGACATGGAACTGCCCGTGGACGCCTGCTGGTGGTCCGGGGCGTTCGGTCAGGCCCCGGGCGCGGCGACGGAGCGGAACCGCTGGCTGGCGCTGCTGGGCGGTCCCACGATCTCGCCCGAGCGGGAGCGGGCGGCCGAGGCGGCGTTGTAGATCTCGTGGCACTGACCTGTCCTCGGGTCAGTGGGGAAGTCCAGGATCAGAGCACTGACCCGAGGACGGGTCAGTGGCACGGTTCAAAGTAGGACGGAGCCCTAGACTCCGCCCCATGAGCCAACAGCGCACCCAGCACAGCCCGTTCACCAACATCCGGCGCGGCGACGTCCAGCGCTGGTCGCAGACCGTCATCCCGACCGCACGCGAGGCGCCCTCGGACGCGGAGCTGCCCAGCCACAAGCTGCTGGTCCGGGGCGGGTTCATCCGGCGCGTGACGGCGGGCGTCTACGACTACCTGCCCCTGGGCTGGCGGGTGCTGCGGAAGATCAGCCAGATCGTCCGCGAGGAGATGAACGCGGCGGCGGGGTCGGAGCTGCTCCTGCCCGCCCTGTGCCCGACGGAGCTGCTCAAGGAGACCGGGCGGGCCGAGGCGTACGGCGACCTGCTGTTTCGGTTCGAGGACCGGCACGGACGGGACAGCTATCTGGGCCCGACGCACGAGGAGGTCATCGTGGAGATGGCCCGGGGCGCGATCACCAGCTACAAGCAGCTGCCGCTAAACCTGTACAAGATCCAGACGAAGTACCGCGACGAGGCCCGCCCTCGCGCCGGGCTGCTGCGCGGGCGCGAGTTCATCATGAAGGACGCGTACTCGTTCCACCTGAGCCTGGACGGGCCCGCGGGGCTCAACGCGGGGTACGACGCGATGTACCAGGCGTACACAAACATCTTCTCGCGCTGCGGCTTGGACTTCTCCGCCGTTGAGGCCGAGGCGGGGCCGATCGGCGGGTCGGCGTCGCACGAGTTCATGGTCAACTGCGAGTCGGGTGAGGACACGATCCTGATCTGCCCGGAGTCAGGCTACGCCGCGAATGCTGAGAAGTGCGAGATCGGCGAGCGTCCCGCGCCGGCGGGGGGGTGGTTCGCTGGCGATCCCTCGGGCGATCTGGACAGGGTCCACACGCCCGACTGCCCGGGCATCGAGGACGTGTGCAAGCTGCTCAAGGTCAAGACGCCGCACATGCTCAAAACGGTCGTCTTCCAGACCAGCGGCGAGAACGCCCCCGCGACATGGGTGGTCGCGGTCGTTCGCGGCGACCAGGACGTCAACGAGGGCAAGGTCCGCGACGAGGTGGGCTGTGACGTCGCGCTGGCGGACGCC
>JAJDDH010000434.1 GCA_029260415.1 Phycisphaerales bacterium
GGCTACAAGCTCAACCGCACCAGCGCTCACCGCACCGCGATGCTGCGCAACATGGCGGCGAGCCTCTTCGAGCACGGGCAGATCGTCACGACTCTCCCCAAGGCCAAGGCCGTGCAGCCCATCGTCGAGAAGATCATCACCAAGGCCAAGAAGGGCGACCTTCACGCCAGGCGCCAGGTGATCTCGATGTTCGGCGGCGACCGCAACGCCTTCGCCTGGAGCCACCTGCCCAGCGGCGCCTCCGAGCAGGTGCGCGACCGGGTGGAGCAGCAGCGGGAGCGGGCCGAGGCGTTCTTTGACCTGCCGCCGGTCGAGGCGATCGAGCGCAACCGCTACGGCGAGCTGCGCAAGGCGCCCAAGCTCGTGCGTCACATCTTCGAGAACGTCGCGCCGCGCTTCGAGGACCGGACGGGCGGGTACACCCGCATCGTCAAGCTCGGTCGTCGGCGCATCGGTGACGCGGCCGAGGTGTGCGTGATCCAGTTCGTCGGCGCCGAGGAAGGCCCCGAGATCGGTGGTCGCCCCTCCGGGCGTCGCCGCCAGGCCGACAAGCGGACGGCGTTTGCCGCCAAGCTCCGCAAGGACGCCCCGAAGGCCGCGGCCGCGACTGAAGAGTCGGGCGACTCCTCCGAGGACTGAGTCCTGTCAACGAATCGAACCCCGCAGGCCCGCCCACTGGCGGGCCTGTTTCATTAGCCGAAGGCTTCTCTTGGTGGCGCCGGCTTCCAGCCGTCGCTCGTCACGGCCAGGGCTGCCCCTGGCCGGCACGATGCCGGCCCCACCAGGACAACCACCGAGCCGCGATCACGGACAGCGAGCGCCGCTATGATCGCCTCCCATGCTCGACCAGCTTGCCGAACTCGAAACCAAGGGCCTGTCCGAGCTCGACGCCGCGCCTGACGCGGGGGCGATCGAGGCGTGGCGGATCGCCTACCTGGGCTCCAAGGGGCGCCTCAAGGCGCTCATGCCCCAGCTCAAGGACGTGCCCAAGGAAGACAAGGCCGCGGTTGGCAAACGCCTCAACGAGGTTAAGTCCAGCCTCGAGTCCGCCTTCAAGGCCAAGTCCTCTGGCGGAGGGGGCGCCAAGCCCGCCAGTTCTGGCCCGATGATCGACATGACCGAGCCCGGGCTGATCGAGTCGCGGGGCGTCGGGCGTCGGCACATCATCACCCGCGTCCGCGACGAGCTGGTCGAGGTCTTCGCGCAGATGGGCTTCAGCGTCGCTGAGGGGCCAGAGCTCGAGGACGACGAGCACAACTTCATCAAGCTCAACATCCCCGCGGACCACCCGGCCCGCGAGCCGATCGACAACTTCTACGTGGACGACCCTCTGAAGTCTGCCCTGCCGCGGATGCTCCGCTCGCAGACCAGCACGGTGCAGATCCGCACGATGGAGGACGCGGTCGCCAAGGGGTGGGGGCCTCCGATCAAGATCATCAGCCCCGGGCGGGTCTACCGCCCGGACACGGTGGACGCGACGCACTCGTTCATGTTCCACCAGATCGAGGGCCTGTACCTGGACCGCGACGTGTCGATGGTGGACCTCAAAACCACACTCTTCCAGTTCGCCCGGGCGTACTTCGGCGAGGGCGCGGACATCCGCCTCAGGCCCAGCTTCTTCCCGTTCACCGAGCCCAGCGCCGAGTTCGACATGAAGATCGCTCTCAAGCCTGGCAGCGAGCCCGCGTGGATCGAGCTGGGCGGGTGCGGCATGGTGGACCCCAACGTCCTGCAAGCCTGCGGCGTCGATCCCGAACAATGGTCGGGGTTCGCCTTTGGTTTCGGCATCGAACGCCTGGCCATGGGCAAGTACAACATCCCGGACATCCGCCTGCTGTTCGAGAACAACGTCCGGTTCCTCGAGCAGCTCTGATCACACACACGAGCCTCGTTCTCGAGGCTCACGGGGAGCCCCGCCGATCCCGCGCGGGTTGCTGGAGACCAACATGACCGACGACCTGACGCCGCCAATCGAGCAGAGCGATTTCGATGAGTTCAACCTCAACGAGGCGCCCAAGTGGCCCAAGGTGGTGGGGATCATCAGCATCATCTGGGCGCTGGTTGGCCTGACCTGCGGCGGCCTCGGGATGGCCTCGTCCTTCCTCTTCGCGCCAATGATGGAGTCGCAGCTCGACGGCGCTCCGCTTCCCCCGACGATGGTTCTCACACCCGCAGACTACGCCCTGGGCGCGTTCGGCCTGATCCTGGCGGCGGCCCTCGTCGTGGGCGGCATCATGCTCATCATGCGCAAGAAGGGCGCCAGGGCGCTGCACCTAATCTACGGGCTGGGCGCGATCCCGAGCCTCATCGTCTCGACCATCATCAACTTCGGGAAGCAGGAGGCCGCTCAGCAGTGGGCGAAGGACTACCCGGACAACCCGATGGCCCAGCAGATGGCGGGCGGGGGCGACGCTGGGCAGACCATCGGGATGATCATCGCCGTGGTCATTACCATGTTCTTCATGCTCTACCCGCTGTTCTGCATCATCTGGTTCGGGCTGATCAAGAACAAGCACGAGCAGATGACCGGCGGCGTCGAAGAGGTCTTCTGATCCTGCTTACGGGCAGCCCTGCGTGTACAGCGTCAGGAATGTGATGACGTCCTCGACAGTGAAGGCGCCGATCGGATCGGCGTAGTCCACCGCCGGGTCGCCCGCGGCGAACAGCGCCAGGAACGTCGAGATGTCGGTGACGTCCAGGACACCGAATGGCGCCGCCAGGTCCGCGGGGCAGGCGTTGGTGACCGAGACGCTCACGAGCGCGGGGGGGCTGAGCCCGCCCAGCTCATCGCTGACGCTGTAGAGGAACTGGTCCGAGTCGCCCAGGCCCGAGTGGGTGTAGGTGATCACGCCCGAGGCGGGGTTGACGTCGGTCGTGCCGTTGAACGCGGGGACGACGATGGTCACGGTCGAGGGGTCAATCACGCCGTTGGGGTCCGCGTCGTTGGCGAGCACGTCGATCTCGACGCTCCCGCCCTGCTCGACCTGCGCGAGGTCATCACCCGGCGCGGGCGGCTCGTTGAGGTACTTGGCCTCGAGGTACCGCTCCACGCTCTGGCGTTCGGCAGCGGTGAGCGCCCGGTTGTACACCAGGACCGCGGCAACGTCCATCTCCACCCGCGAGGCGCTCTCGAGCGAACGTCCGAGCACCGCCGAACCGGAGCCGGTGGCGAACGTGTGCGTGATGGTGTCGATCACCATCCCGTCGCGGGTGTGCGTGAGCAGCGAGTCTCGGACGATCACCGCCTGGCTCATCCAGAACCCGTCGGCGCCGTTGATCCCCGACGAGATGCGGTTGGGCGGGCACAGGCCGCTGACGCTCAGCTCGTCGCTGGGGCTCAGGCCCAGCTCGAAGCCCTGGTTGCCCTGGGCGGGGCAGGCCGCGGGGGCGATGCCGTACGCGAACCCACCGGGCCCGGACCCGTGGTAGCGGGCGATCATGAACACGGAGCGGTCGGCGCCCCCCAGGGGCAGGTCGCCGATGGGCGAGGGCGCCCGGAGCGAGTCGTCAACGCCGTCGAACGAGAGCGCGTCGCGCCCGTTGATGGCGCCGGGGATCACCTGGGCCGAATCGTCCTCGGGGAAGAACGTCAGCCCGCTGATCTGGTCCTGCCAGGAAAGAACATCGGACCCGATCGCGTCCAGGCCCGCGTCGGTCTCGAGATGGACCACGAGGCCCTGGGTGATGAGCACCGCGCTGCCCGCGGGCGTGATGATCACGCTCACGGTCGCGTCCGCGCTGCGGGCGCCCCGGGTGTCGCTGACGCTGTAGGTGAAGGTGTCGCTGGTCGAGGGCGAGCCGTCGTGGGTGTAGGTGATCTCGCCCGTGAGGCCGTTGATGAACGTGGAGCCGAATGCGGGGGCGGACTCGACCTGCACGCTGGTGGGGTCGAGCGAGGTGTCATCCGAGTCGTTGGCGAGCACATCGATGACCACCTGGTCCATCTCGATGACGCTGGCACTGTCGTTCTGGGCCACGGGGGGCGGGTTGGCCGTGAGCGAGAGCGTCGCGATGTTCGACGCCAGGCCCAGGTCGTCGCTGACGGTGTAGGTGAGCGAGTCGCTCGAGGCGCTCGGGTCGGTGCTGGTGTAGGTGATCGCGCCGGACTGGGGGTTGACCGAGGCGACGCCGAACGCGGGCTGGTCGATGATGGCGACGCTGGTGGGGTCGAGCGACCCGTCGGTGTCGCTGTCGTTGCCCAGCACGCCCACAACCACGGGCACGCCCGGGCTGAACACGGCGCTGTCGTTGGAGGCGACGGGCGCTTCGTTGTCCGCGGGCGCGATGGCGATCGAGACCCCCGCGGTGTTGGAGGTGTTCCCGTCGTTGTCGCTGACGGTGTACGCCAGCGAGTCGAGTGAGGCGCTCGTGCCGTCGTGGGTGTAGGTGATGGCGCCGGTCGCCGGGTTGACGCTCGTGCTGCCGTGCTGCGGGGTGAGAACGACGCTGACGCTCGAGGGCACGAGCGAACCGTTGTTGTCGGTGTCGTTTGCCAGCACGTCGATCACGACGCTCTGGGCGAACCCGACCGAGGCGCTGTCGCTGTTGGCGACGGGCACGCCCGGGTTGGCGACGTTGATCTCGACGATCTCTATGCCCGCGATCGCGGGGTTCTCGGTGATGTGCCCGAGGCGCAGGTCGAGCGTGTCGTCGGGGGCGATCAGCGAGTAGCTGAGCATGGCGCCGATGTTGAGCCCGCCCGTGAGCGCCGCCCGGTCCACGCTCGGGATCGCGAGCTGGTCCTCGATGAACACGTCAAAGACGCGCTGCCCGGGCTGTGAAGCGCCGAAGTAGATCTCCGCGATGTAGAGGCGCACCTCGAGCTGGGCGCCCGCGGGGACGGGCAGCGACCACATCATCTCCGCGCCGCCCGCCTGGTCCCAGCGCTCGGTCTTGAAGATCTCCGGCGGGACCGACGCGGGGACGCTCGGATCGAGCGTGATGGTCGCGTTGGTGCCGAACGTCACGTCGGTCTGGCTGCTGTTGACGAAGGGCGAGGGCGTGCCCGGGTTGGCGGGCCCGTTGGCGTTGATCGCCGTCGCGGCCTGGTCCTCCGCCCAGCCCGGGCTCGAGCCGTCGAGGGAGGGCAGCGGCGCCCCGCCCGTGTTGATCCGGTGCAGGAACCGATCGGTGATGTCCGGGCCGCCAAGGTCAACGATCTCGATCGCCTTGATCGAGGGGTTCTCCATCATGTGCGTGAACTCGATGTCGATCATCCCGTCGCTGATCACGGTGGCGCGCTCGACGATGCCGATCCACTTCCCGCCCGCGGCCGCGAACACGTCGTAGTTGTCCAGCGCCAGCTGGCCCTCGACCGTCACGTCAAAGACGCGGGCGCCCGCGACGTTGGCGAACGTCTCGGCAAAGTACAGGCGGACCTCCACGTCCTGCCCGGCGGGCACTGGGAACGACCAGTGCATCTCGTCGCCCGATGCGGGGTCCCAGCGCTCGCTCATGAAGATCGCCTCGGGCGTGCCCGCGGGGATCGACGGGCTGAGCGTGTCGATCGAGTGGGTCGTCGACGCGACCTGGTTGCCGGCCTCGTCGGCGTTGACAAACGGTGAGGGCGCCCCCTTGGTGTCCGCCCCCCAGGCGCCCGCGCTGTCGGACACACCCGCCCCGCCCGCGTTCACGCGGTAGAGCACGACCTCGTTCCCGCCCGGGATCACCGAGATCGAAACCAGCGCCTCGTTCGACTCGGCGCCCTGATCGTCGAGCACGGTGTACGAGAACGAATCGGAGAGCGTCGGGGACCCGTCGTGGGTGTATGAGGCCACGCCCGTGACCGGGTCGAGCTGGACCGTGCCGTTGACCGGGGACATGACCAGCTGCACGCTGGCGGGGTTGATCGAGCCGTCCGAGTCGGCGTCGTTGTTGAGGATCGGGATCGAGCGCGTCTGTGAGCGGGCGACGCTGACCGAGTCGTTCACGGCGGTGGGGGGGGAGTTGCCGCCCGTGTTGTCGTCGCGCTGCACGACGCTCGTGCTGGAGATGCGTCCGGTGATGCCGCCCGAGCCCGCGCCGACCGCGCTGATGTGGCTGATGCCGCCCGAGGCGCCGGTCTGGACGAGCGAGAGGCCCACATCGACAAAGCCGCCCCCGCCGATCGTGGCGGTGTACTCCTGCACGCTCAACGCGGTATTGGCCTCGAACGGGTCCAGGTCGTGCCCGCCCCCGGGCACGCCGGCGACGAACAGCCCGCCCTCGAGCACCAGCACGCGGACGTCCTGGCCCGGGTCGCCCGTGACGCGCAGCGTGTGCGTCGCCCCGGGGACCGCCCCGGGTTCGCTCACGCCCAGCACATCGACGCCTGGCGCGCTCATGGGCGACGCGTCCACGCGCGTCATTGCGCCGTCAAGCGAGCCTGGGATCCGGAACAGGTCGTTGGTCAGGACCGATCCGTCGGAGAACTCGACCGTGACGCTGGCGCCGCTGAGCTCGAGCCCGGACACGCTGCCCGAGTTGTTGGGACCCGGGGAGGCGACACCCAGGATGCTCGTCGGGTCGCAGTCCACGGCGAACGCGAACGATTCGCCCGCGGCAAAGTCGTCGAAGGTGACCTCGAGCACGTCGAACCCGCCGTCGCGGGCGCCGGTGAAGGTGTGCCCGAGGATGCCGACATCCGCCGAGCCCGTCCCGGGCGTGAAGTCGCGTCCGCCCAGGTCGCCCGCCGTCGCGAACGGGTCGAAGACCATGTCGGGCATCATCGTGCTGCTCAGATCGAACAGCACGCGCGTGATGCTCTGGCCCGAGCCCGAGTCGTTGGCGACCACGAACGAGTTGAGGTTCCACGTGCTCGAGCCGATCGACGCGCTGGTCGGGTCATCGACCACGATCTCCGCGGCGGCGTCGGTCGTGATCGAGCTCTCGACCGTCAGGTAGTCCCAGGTGCCCGCGAAGGGCGAGCCGTTGCGCGAGGTCGAGATGATGCCGCACGCCACGCTCACGCCGGGCGAGCGGATGGCGTCGAGCAGCAGCCCCTGCGCCTGGACGGGGGCGCCGATGGCGATCTCCGGCGCGCCGTCGATCGAGATAAAGGCCTGCACGCTCCCCGCGGCCGGGTCCACCTGCAGGCTGACCTGCACGCCCTGGGCCGAGAGGAAGTCCACGGGGACTGTGGTGTCCGAGACGATCGCGTTGCCCGACTCGGCCAGGACCCGGGCGCCGACCGGGAGCTGACCCGTCTTGCCCATGACCAGCTTGATGTAGTCCGACTGCTTGCCCGTCCCGATGAAGATGCCCAACGACTCGAACCCGACGGGCGATCGCCCGTTGAAGAAGGGCGCTTCGACACTCGACCGGAGGGTCCAGACGCCGGTCGCCTCGGAGACGTTTACGCCCAGCTGGAACGCGTTCTCCTGCGAGTTGAGCACGCCGTAGGCGTCGCCCGCGGTGATGTTGTCGATGGTGAACTTGCCCGCGGCGCCTCCGGGCGTCAGGTCGTTCGGGTCGAACCGGTCCAGGTAGTCCACGCCCCCGCCGGCCATCAGGCCCGTGAACCCGAGCCCCAGCAGCCCCGTGCCGGGCTGGCCGACCGCCCAGCCGTAGTTGAGGCGTGCGGCGGTCCCGAGCCCGTTGAGGCTGTCGATCTGGAACGGGTCGATCAGGTCGGCGATGCCGTCGTTGTCGTCGTCCAGGTCGTTGAGGTCGCTGATCTTGTCGTCGTCGAAGTCTGCGGGGACGTCCGCTCCGGAGCACGGGTCGGAGCCGGCGTCGATCTCGTCGGCGTTGGAGTACCCGTCGCCGTCCTCGTCCAGGCCCGCGTCGTACGCGCCCGAGCAGCTGTTGAGGTCAACCGGCTCGAAGATCCAGATCTTGCTAGCGGGCAGGTCCGCCGACCAGATCGTGCCCGGGTACGCCTCGCCCGCGCCCTGCGTCGTGACATCGAGCTGCTGCCCGCCCACGTTGGAGAACAGGCGCGTGACCGTGGCTGAGTTGCCGTCGGGGCTCAGCTGGATGCGCTCGATCGAGTCCGTGTTCCACGACGCGGCGATCAGGTCGCCCTGCATCGCGCCCCCGAAGTTGTTCGTGGTGTACTCCGTCAGCCCGTTGGTCGACGAGTTCCACACGTGCAGCGCCCCGTCCAGGCTTCCCGGGACCAGGTAGTCGCACTGCTGGGGATCGCCCGAGCCCGCGGCGATCGGGCTCTGCCCGTTGATCGTGATGTTCGACGACGCGCGGAACGGGCACGGGTGCCCGCCGTACTTGCCCGAGGCGTCGCCCAGGTCCGCGAGGTAGTGCAGCCCGTCGCCGTACGAGCTCGATCCGGATTCCTTGGAGTCGTTGTTGCAGCTCGTGGGCGGCCCGCCCCAGCCCTGGTTCGGACCGTTGTCGATCGTGTAGATCCGGTTCTGGCTCGTGATGATGACGTCGAACGGGTTGCGGTAGCCAGGCGCCCAGACCTCTACAGGCCCGCCCGGGACGATGATCGCCTGGTTGGCGCCGTTGTTCCCGCCGAACGGGTCGAACTGGTCGCTGCCCCCGGGCCCGGTGTTGGGGCGGGAGGGATCGTCGAGCGTGGGCAGGTCGTAGGTGGTGTTGCCGATGGCGTCGAGATCGATCCGCAGGATCGCCGCGGCCAGTGCGTACTCGACGAGCTGCCCGAAGTTGTGCGAGGGGGCGCCCATGTTCGTGTTGCCGCCCTGCGCCAGGTACAGGTACCCGCCCGCCTCATCGATCGCCATGCCGTTGGCGGCGTGGTTCTCCTCGCTCCGCGGCAGCCCCCGCACCAGCTCGAGCATGTCCCACGACGAGCCCGTCCAGGTCAGACGCACGATCATGCTCGAGTTCGTATCGAGCCCCGAGTCCTGTCCCACCGCGATCCGCGGGTCCGAGCTTGTCGCGTAGATCACCGGCGCCGAGGGCGTGCCCGTTACCAGGATGCCCGTGATCATCCGGTTGGACTCGGTGGTGTTGATCGTGCCGTCGTCGTTGTGATTCGGGATCGTGTTGATCAGGTCGATCGTCTCGGAGCTGACAACCGCGTACGAGTTCGTGCCCGTCCGCTCGATCTCCATCACCTCGATAACACCAAACTGCGAGCCGACGTACAAGCGTCCGTCGGGCCCGAACTGCAGCGAGGTGGGAAGGCTCAGGTTCGCGCCGTTGAGCTGGCTCTTGTTAAAGCTTGGTGCGCCCTGGGCTTGCGCGTCTCGGGCACAGGCGCCCAGCACGCAGACACCGATCGCGAGCGTCAACATCAAGCTCTTTGGGCGCATCTCGTCTCTCCAGTTCCTCGGAAACCTACCCCAACAGACCACGAGAAACGGGCCCGGGCCACGAATCAGGCTTCACGCCGCCCAGATGGCGCGACCGCACAACCGGCACAGACCCAACGACCGGTCGGGCGCCCCCCGCCGGGGCGGGCGGTTCGGATCCGACTCGTGCGAACGGGCGCCAACCCCGCTGCGGGTGTGAAACCGATCGGGGATTCACCGGAAGAAGGGGTTGACGAGCTACGACGGATGTAGTAGCCTGGCCAACGACAGTTGTAGTAGGACCTGGAGCCCGACCCATGCCCCCCCGCCAGACGGATCTCTCCGACGCCGAACTCGAGGTGCTCAAGGCCCTCTGGGACCTGGGACCGACCAGTGTCCGCGAGGTCATGAACCGCCTCCACACCCAGGGGCGGGAGCTGGCGTACACCACCGTCCTGACGTTCCTCACCCGACTCAAAGCCAAGAAGTACGTCACGAGCAAGAAATCGGGCCAGGCCTACATCTATAAGGCGAGGGTCTCCCGCGAGAAGGTCACGGGCAGCCGCCTGAGCTCGCTTATCGAGCAGCTCTTCGACGGCGCCTCCGCCCCGCTGGTGCTCCACCTCGTCCAGTCCAACAAGCTCAGCCCCGACGAGATCGGCGAGCTGCGACGCATGCTCGACGACCTGGACGCCTCGCCCGCGGACGCCGAGGGGGACGACTGATCATGGGCGCCTACCTCGCACACCTCGACGCGCTCTGGCTCGGCGCCCTGCTCGCCCTCCCCGTCTTCCTGGGGGTCGCGATCGTCTGCCGCATGGGGGTCCGCTCGCCCGCGACGCGCCACGCCCTCTGGCTGATCGCCCTGCTCGCCTTCATCGCGCCCGCAGGCGTCGCGATGACCTCCCTGCCCAGCACGCTCCGAGGTTGGAGCGAACGGATCGCCGCCCGATTGCCGGAGCGTTTCATCCCCACGGACGCTCCGGCGTCGGCGGCGTTCCCACTGAAGGACGCCCCGACGATCGCGCTGGACAACACGCCCGACGCCCACGCGGCGCTCCCGGCAAGCCTGTCGAGCCCGGAGGCAAGTGCCCAACCGAAGCCGAAGCAGCTGTCTGCAGGCAATACGGCCTCCACAAGCTCATGCCCGCAGCAGCAGCCCGCGCCGACCGAGTCCGCGAGCACCCCGGTTCAGGTTGCCAGCACTGACTCCGCAGCGCAGCACCCGCTTGAGGCTGATGAACCTGCGAAGACCGAGGCGCCAACCGAATCGCTTCGTGAGCGTCTAGCCGAGGAGACCGCGCCTTGGATCGCGGCGGTTCGCGAGGCGGTCCGTGGGCTGCGGGACGTGCCGCCGCTCCCGCCCCTGATCTGGCTGGGCGGGTTTGCCGCCTCCATCGTCCTGCTGTGCCTGAGGCTGGTCCGAGACCGCCGGGTCACGCGCCTGTCCCTGCCCGCGACCGCGCCCGAGCGGGCCGCGCTCCTGCAGGCCTCGTCAACAATCGGCCTGCGCCGCCCGCCCGAGCTGGTGTTCGTCCCCAACCGGGTCTCGCCCATGGTCACGTGCGGCGTGCGCAAGCGTCTGGTCATGCCCCGCTCGCTCTGGCGCGTGCTCGACCCCGACGCCCGCCAGGCGGTGCTGCTGCACGAGCTGGCGCACCTGCGCCGTCGAGACCACTGGGTCCACTGGCTCTCGCTGGTGGTGGGGGCGCTGTACTGGTGGCACCCGCTGGTCTGGGTCATCCGCGCCCGCCTGCGCGACGAGGCGGACCTGTGCTGCGACGCCTGGGTCACCTCGCTGCGCCCCGAGCGCCGGCGCGGGTACGCCGAGACGCTGCTGCGAACGACCGCCTTCCTGAACGTGCCCGGCGTGCAGACCCACGCCGCCGGGCTGGCAATGGCCTCCCCCACAAAGCGAAAGCTGGCCAGGAGAATTACCATGGTGATGACACACACCGTCCGTCCGAAACTCTCTGTGCATGGATCGTCCGTCGTGGCGGGCGTCGCGCTGCTGGCGCTGCTCGTCATGCCGGGCGTCGCGTGCCCGCCCGCGGAGAAGGACGCGCCCAAGGCGCCCGAGATCAAGGTCCTCCCCGCGGCGCCCGACAGCACCTTCGAGCGACACATGCGCGACCAGCAGGGCCAGCGCGTCGGGTCCGACCGCGACGCGATGGAGCGGGTCGACAAGCTCCGCGCGCTCGAGGCCGAGGCAGCGACGGTTCGCGACCGGCTCAGCCGCATCGGTCGCGTGGCGCCCGACGTCCCCGCCGCGCCGCGCGTGAGCGTCTCCTCGGGCCCGGCCCGCGTCGCGCCCGACGCGCCCCGACTGGCGACCACCGACGCCAAGATCTCCCGGGCGTACCACATGCCCAAGGGTCGCCTGAGCGCCCTAACCGAGCTGATGGTCCGCGCCGACGTGCCCGTGCTCGTCTCGCCCGAGGGCTCGCGCCTGGTCGTCCACGCGACCCGCAACCAGCACCACACCTTCGCCTCCTTCGCCCGCATGATCTGCCCCGAGGGCGTCAAGATCACCAGCGAGGAGGGCGAGCCGATCGCCGACGAGGCAGCCGAGCGCCGGGGTCTGTTCGCCGCGGCGCCCCAGCCGGACGGAGAGCCCTCTCGACAGCTGGCCATCGCGCAGGCGTTGGAGCAGCGGGGCGTGGCACAGCGGGCGATGGAGCAGGGCAAGCTGCACGCCGAGCACGCCCATCTGCTCCAGCAGCGCCGCGCGTTCCAGAGCCAGCACGAGGCGATGATGCGCCACGCACGGTCGGTCGAGGGCAACGCCGGGCGTCTGTTCAGCGAGGCCGAGAAGCGGTTCGAGCAGAGCGAGCGCGAGCTCGAGCGTGCCGAGTCGCGCCACGAGAAGGCGGCGCACTACAAGGAGAAGGGCGCCTACGAGAAGGCGGCCAGGTACGCCGCCGAGGCCGAGGCGATGGAGGCCAAGAGCGAAGCTCTGGAGCGTCAGGCCGAGGACCTGGAGCGCCAGGCCGAGGATATTGAGCGTCAGGCCGAGGACATCGAACGACAGGCGGAAGACATCGAGCGCCAGGCGGAGGAGCTCGAGGCGCGGGCCGAGGCGTTCGAGGACCGCCTCGAGGAGATCGAGGATCAGATCGCGGAGATGGGTGACGCCCATGACCACGACGACGATCACGATCACGAGGACCACGACCACTGAGCCCGGCGGGCTTCGACTCTCCACGAATCGCCCCCATTGTGGCCACTGTCCCGCCCCTTCCGGGGCGCAGGGATTGATTGGCGGCGGACGGCGGCCATACTGCGGGCTGGCGGGTACAGACCCCGTC